>NZ_JBYSWT010000012.1:139256-176637 GCF_058781435.1 Pseudomonas sp. FW507-12TSA | reverse complement strand
TCGTCAACCTGTCGTCCCGGGCCGCCGAACTGGGCGGGGGCGGGGAGTGGATCCACTACGCCGCGACGAAAGGGGCCATCGACAGCCTGACCCGGGGCTTGGCCAAGGAAGTCGCCGACGAAGGAATCAGGGTCAATGCCGTGGCTCCAGGCTTGATCGAGACAGGGTTGCACGCCGCAGCCGGAAAACCCGAGCGGTTGTCTGAGATGTCCACGGGAGTGCCCGCAGGCAGGGCAGGATTGCCGGAGGAGGTGGCCGACTGCGTGTGCTGGTTGGCCTCAGCCGCGGCGAGCTATGTCACCGGGGCCATTATCCCGGTTGCCGGGGGCAGGTAGGGCCTGGGGGTCTTCTCCCAACAGGCCGAGCAGGGGCAGGAAGTTGCGCAGGGCCACCGAGTTGGAGGCCGGCAGCCAGGCGGCGCTCAGGGGGGAATGCAGCGGGTTGCCGCGAATCCGCAGGAACACGATGCCCTGGCGTTGCTCGGCGCCGACGCTCTGGGGCACGAAGGTCAGCCCCACTCCGGCCCTGGTCAGGCCCAGGGCGGCTTGCAGGTTCTCGATCTGTTGCACGATGCGCAACTTGATCCCCAGCGGTTCGAGGTGGGACAGGATCCGGTCGGTCAGGCTCGGCAGCGGATAACGCGGATAGAGAACGGTCTTCTCGTTATCCAGGTCCTTGAGTTCCAGGTGCTTGCGCCCGGCCAGGCGATGCCGGGCCGGGAGCGCCACCACCAGCGGTTCCTTGAGCAGCAAGCGCTGCTCGATCGCCGGGTCGTCATCGATCGGGGGCCGGGCGAAGCCCATGTCGATGTGATGCTCCAGCAGCGCCGGGGCGATGTCCGCCGCCAGCAGTTCCTTGAACGACAGTTCCACCTCCGGGTAGCACTGCTGGAACAGCCCCAGCACTTCCGGCAGCCGGTTGTACATCACCGAGCCGGCGAAGCCGATGGACAGGCGCCCGGTATGGCCTTCGGCCAGGCCGCGGATCTCCCTGACGCTGGACTGCACGGCATCGAGGATGGCCCGGACCTTGAGCAGGAATTGTCCGCCGGCCTCGGTCAGGCGTAGCGGCCGGCTCTGGCGCTCGAACAGCAGGGCGCCGAGATCTTCTTCCAGCTGCTTGATCTGTTGGCTCAGCGGGGGTTGCGCCATGTGCAACTTCTGCGCCGCACGGGTGAAGCTCAGCTCTTCGGCCACCGCCTTGAAGTAGCGCAGATGGCGCAGTTCCAGGCGGTTTTCCATGGGTCTGGGAGAGAATTGGCTGGCAAGCCGATGCAGATTGGAGTCGGACATAATCAAGACATTCCTTTGTATTTATCGTTGTAATTCTGCTACTGCAGGAGCTGCTTTTTCGCGAACGCGGTCTGCTTTCGCGGCCGAAAAGTATAACGTCCCGCCTATTCTCCCAGCCGCGTGGGCCGGGGCAGCCAGGCCTGTCGCTGCGGGCGTTTGCCGGCAGCGACAGGCCTGATTCAACGATATCCGGGCAGCGGCCGCAGACCGTTGTCGATCAGGCTTACCAGGCTTTCGTGACGGGTCCTGGGCAGGACCGCAGGGGATGTCCGCATCCGGCGTGGTTCACGCCGGACGGTGCTCGGACAGGGGAGAAGGGTGAGGGCGTCGTGCCTCAGGCGCCGATATCGCGCATCAGCAGGCCGAAGCGCAGGTCCACCTGGTCGGGAATCGGCAGGTACACGGTATGGCCGTCGCCCGGGGCCACTTCGATGGCCTGGCCCTGGGCGTTGTGCAGCTCATGCAGGTCGAAGTGGAAGTTGCCCTTGGGCGTCATCAGCTCCATGTGGTCGCCCAGGGCGAAGCGGTTCTTCACCTTGACCTCGGCCAGGCGGTCGCGGCGCAGCCCGGTGAGCTCGCCGACGAACTGCTGGCGCTCCGACACCGAGCTGCCGTTCTGGTAGTTCTGGTATTCGTCATGCACGTGGCGGCGCAGGAAGCCCTCGGTGTAGCCGCGCTGGGCCAGGGATTCCAGGTCGTTCATCAGGCTGCGGTCGAACTCGCGCCCGGCTGCGGCGTCGTCGATGGCCCGGCGATAGACCTGGGTGGTACGGGCGCAGTAGAAGTGGGACTTGGTCCGGCCCTCGATCTTCAGCGAGTGCACGCCCATGCGTGTCAGGCGCTCCACGTGCTGCACCGCCCGCAGATCCTTGGCGTTCATGATGTAGGTGCCGTGCTCGTCCTCGAAGGCCGGCATCTGCTCGTCCGGACGATTGGCTTCCTGGAGCAGGAACACCTGGTCGGTGGGGGCGCCCAGGCCCAGGGTCGGCTCGGGTTCGAAGGTCTGGACGATCTCCCCGAGGTCGTTTTCGGTGGCTTGCTCGGCCTTGTATTTCCAGCGGCAGGCGTTGGTGCAGGTGCCCTGGTTGGCGTCGCGCTTGTTCATGTAGCCCGAGAGCAGGCAGCGCCCGGAATAGGCCATGCACAGGGCGCCGTGGACGAAGACCTCCAGCTCCATGGCCGGCACCTGCTGGCGGATTTCCTCGATTTCCTCCAGCGACAGCTCCCGGGACAGGATGATCCGGCTCAGGCCCTGCTGCTGCCAGAATTCGACGCTGGCCCAGTTCACCGTATTGGCCTGCACCGACAAGTGGATCGGCATGGCCGGGAAGTGCCGGCGTACCAGCATGATCAGCCCCGGGTCGGACATGATCAGCGCGTCGGGGGCCATTTCGATCACCGGTGCCAGGTCCTTGAGGAAGGTCTTGAGCTTGGCGTTGTGCGGGGCGATGTTGACCACCACGTAGAAGCGCTTGCCCTGGGCCTGGGCCTCGCGGATGCCGAGGGCCAGGTTGGCGTGGTCGAATTCGTTGTTGCGCACCCGCAGGCTATAGCGCGGTTGTCCGGCATACACCGCGTCGGCGCCATAGGCGAAGGCGTAGCGCATGTTCTTCAGGGTGCCGGCTGGGGCCAGGAGTTCGGGTTTGGCGAGGAGCGTCATGGGGCTGTCGGTCGCAAAAGGTCGCGAGGGTAAGGCAGCGCCCGCGGGCATTCATTGACCTGGATCTATATCCGCTAGAGAAAAAACGGCACTTGGCGACGCGACGGTGGACTAAATCCCAGGACGCCAACCGGCGTTGACCGACCTGGACCGGACATGAATCAGAACAACCTGCAAAACAAGAGCCTGCTGCTGTTGCTGGCATTGGTCAGTGTGGCCTTCATCTGGATCTTGCTGCCGTTCTACGGCGCGCTGTTCTGGGCGGTGATCCTCGGCATTCTCTTCGCACCGTTGCAGCGCCGCCTGCTGCTGCGCCTCGGGGGCAGGCGCAACCTGTGCTCGCTGTGCACCCTGGGCATTTGCCTGGTGATCGCCATCCTGCCGGTGATCGCCATCAGCGTGCTGTTGGTCCAGGAAGGCGCCGAGTTGTATCGCAAGATCGAGAGCGGGCAACTGGACATCGCCGGCTACCTGGAGCTGTTCAAGCATCGCTTGCCGCCGCCTGTCCAGGGCTTGCTGGACCGCTTCGGCCTGGGGGAGCTCCAGGGCCTGCAGGAAAAGGTGGCCAAGGGGGCGATGCAGGGCAGCCATTACCTGGCGACCCAGGCGTTCAGTTTCGGCCAGGGCACCTTCGAGTTCCTGGTGGGTTTCTCCGTCATGCTCTACCTGCTGTTCTTCTTCCTGCGCGATGGCCCGGAGCTGGTGCGCAAGATCCGCGCCGCGGTACCGCTGGCGGAATACCAGAAGCGGCGCCTGCAATTGAAGTTCACCCGGGTGGTGCGGGCCACGGTCAAGGGCAATGTGCTGGTGGCGGTGACCCAGGGCGCCCTGGGCGGGTTGATCTTCTGGTTCCTCGATATTCCCAGCGTATTGCTGTGGGCGGTGCTGATGGCCTTTCTGTCGCTGTTGCCGGCAGTGGGTGCGGGACTGGTCTGGGGGCCGGTGGCGGTGTACTTCCTGCTCAGCGGGGCAATCTGGCAGGGCGTGGTGCTGGGCTTGTTCGGGGTACTGGTGATCGGCCTGGTGGACAACCTGCTGCGACCGATCCTGGTGGGCAAGGACACCCGGATGCCGGATTACCTGATCCTGGTCTCGACCCTTGGCGGCCTGGCGATCTTCGGCCTCAATGGCTTCGTCATCGGCCCGTTGATCGCCGCGTTGTTCCTGTCCAGCTGGGGGCTGTTCGTCGAGACCCGGCCGCGGGCGCGCTTGCCCTTGCCCTGAACGGCCTGGTGCCGGAGCTTCGGGACATCGCGCTTGCGGTCAACGTTCAGGCAGCTAGGCGTGCACCGGCTGGCGATCCAGTTGCCGGGAAAGGGCCTGGGCAGCGGTTAATGAAGCCAGGGGGCCGCTGACGGTCTCGCCATCGCGGACCAGGTACCAGCAGGCGAGCAAGCCCGATTCCCGCAGTGGGGCGGGGACGGCGCTGCCGATGACGGACATGATCTGGACCTTGGGCATGGAAAGCTCCTCTATGGGAGTGGTTACCTTACAAAGTGTCCAGTGCTACGAAAAATCACCCGGATCGATAATGGACATCGATGGCTGGGCAGGATATTCACCCACGGCGCGCGCGTGATCAGTCCACGACCTGGTCGAGCATCTGCAGCACCTCATGCTCGTTGAGCAGGCCCTTGCGCACCAGGTTCTGGGTCAGCAGGGACAGGAACTTGGCGTTGCGATGGCCCTCCAGGTGCTTGAGTTCGGTCAGGGCGTCATACACCCGGCTGGAGGTGCAGAGGCCGGCAACGCGGTGCGGATTTTGCGTAGGCATGGGGAGCGTCCTTGTTGTTATGGGCCTGGGGGCGATCGGACTGAATCGATCTTGCAGCCCTTGGATGACACAAACATGACCATCCCATTTCGCCCGGGGCTTCCTTGGGATCGGCACACTATTGCCGGATTTAAACGCAAGTACTGTTCCAGTCACGACATTCTGCAGAATTATTCAGACATTCGGCTGGAGCCGGAATGCAACAGGCCCCGCCTTGGAGGGCGGGGCCTGTTTCGGGAACCTGGGTTGGCTTACCAGCGGCCAGGGCCGTAGTAGTAATGAGGATGGCCGTAGTAGCCACGGGGTGGCCCGTAGTAGACCGGTGCCGGGCGATAGTAGATCGGCTGTTGCACATAGACCGGTGCCGGCTGGTAGTAGACCGGAGGGGGCGGTGGGGCGGCGTACACCGGGGCTGGTTGCACATACACCGGGGCCTGTTGCACGTAGACCGGGCGATCCTGGTTGGCGATCACCGAACCCACGACGGCGGCGCCGACGACCGCACCCAGCGCGGCGGGCCCGGCCCAGCCACCGCCATGGGCGGATGCCTGGCCGGCGACAGCGAGTGCACCAATGAGCAGGGCTATCTTGGGGATCTTGGAGATCATGGTGTTTCCTCGGTTCAACCCCTGCGTTTATGGTCTGCACCAGACTCAAGAACTGACGCGGGGATACTTCTAGGACAGCGGTTATCGCAAAATCTGCACAGTCGCTGAGTAAATGTTGTGTAAGGTCTGTACCGGTCTCTTTACCGTTATCCCTGGATGGCTGGAGCCCTTTGAACAAGCGCCGATATGATCGGGCACAAGCGGCTGGCCGACCAATCCCGTCTATCCGAAAGTGCCAAGCGAGGAGATGAAGATGCAAATGAACCCCAATAAAGACACCCAGTTGTGCATGTCGTTGTCCGGGCGTCCGGGGAACTTCGGCCTGCGCTTTCACAATCACCTGTATGAGCAACTGGGGCTGAACTTCTACTACAAGGCCTTCAGCAGCCAGGACCTGCCGGGTGCGGTCGGTGGGATCCGGGCCCTGGGTATCCGTGGCTGCGGCGTCTCCATGCCGTTCAAGGAAGACTGCATCGCCCTGGTGGACGAGCTGGACGACTCGGCCCGGGCCATTGCCTCGATCAACACCATCGTCAACACCAACGGTCATTTGAAGGCCTACAACACCGACTACATTGCCGTGGCGCAGTTGCTGGCGGCCCATGCCGTGCCCAAGGATTGCACCTTCGTCCTGCGCGGCAGCGGTGGCATGGCCAAGGCGGTGGCCAGTGCCTTGCGCGACGGCGGTTATGCCCATGGCGTGATCGTGGCCCGCAATGAAGTGGCCGGCCGCGCCCTGGCCAGCTCCCTGGGCTACCAGTGGCAGGCGGAGCTGGGCAGCCTGCGTCCGCGGATGCTGGTCAACGTCACGCCGATCGGCATGAGCGGCGGGCCCGAGGCGCAGCAACTGGCCTTCGAGGCCCAAGCCATCGCCGCGGCGGATATTGTGTTCGATGTGGTGGCGGTACCGGCCGAGACGCCATTGATCGTACAAGCGCGGGCTGCGGGCAAGCGGGTCATCACCGGGCTTGAAGTGATTGCCATCCAGGCCCTGGAGCAGTTCGTGCTGTACACCGGCGTACGCCCGAGCGAAGAGCAGTTCCAGCAGGCCGTGGCCTTCGCCCGGGGCTGAAGGGGCCGATGAGCCGAAGGCGCGCGATTGTCGCAACCTTCGGCAGTGGCCAGGGCCTAGCCTTCCAGGCGGGCCAGGCGTTCTTCGAGGGCGGCGATCCGCGCTTCCAGTTCTTCGATGCGCTCCAGTGACACATTGCCGCCGCTGCTGCGTTCCACCGGATTGCCGCGGGCGGCGAGGATCGCCTCGATGTCCGCCGGGTCACCCAGGGCGTGGGTGTAGCGGTCTTCGCGCTGGCCGGCCTGGCGCGGCAGGTGCAAGGCCAGGCCGCGGGCCACCAGGCGCTCGAGCTGGTGCAGGACCTGCTCGCTGTCTTCGAAATCGTGCATGCGCCCGCTGCGGGTCAGCAGTTCGTTCACGGTCTGCGGGCCACGCAGGAACATCAGGCCACAGAGGATCAATTGCGCCGGTACCAGTTCCAGGGCTTTTTCCAGGCGCTGCTCCCAGCGATCGGCGCGGCTACCCATCTGCAGGCGAGTGAAACCCTGCGCCTCCAGGGTGCGCAGGCTCTGGCCGACCTGGCCCGGGGTCAGGTTCATCACCGGCTCGCGGCTGGTCTTCTGGTTGCAGGCGATGACCAGGGCGTTGAGGGTCAGGGGATAGGTTTCCGGATTGGTGGCCTGTTTTTCGATCAACGAACCCAGGATGCGGATTTCCGTGCTGCCAAGACGCAGGGGTTCGCGAAAGGTTTCGTGCTCGCTGCTCATGAGTACTGCTCCCTTGATGACTGATGGAAAGACGCGTGGATATCCCGCTCAGGACGCCTGCTGGGCACTGGGGATATCCACGGCCATGACGGCCGCTTTCGAGGGGCTCTGTTTTACGCGCAGAAGCGGTTTCTGGCCATCAGAACTTGGTGGCAGGCATGCAACCGGGTGCCGGACCACGCCCGCGTGAGGGCGTGGCCGCTGGCGATCAACCGGGTTGTGCTTGCGTGGACGCTTTTGCCGTTGCAGGTGACCGTCGGGCATCGGTTGCTGGTGGTTGCTCCAGGCGCTCCCGGGCGAAACGCGCCAGGCTGCGCAGGGCATTCCTGGCCGAGCGCAGGTAGAACGCCTGCAGTTGGAAGACATGCCAGCGCTCGTGGTGGATTTCCAGCTCGCAAGGTACCCCGCAGGCCCGGGCGTGCTCGGCCAGGCGGCAGGAGTCGGACAGCAGCAGCTCCTGGTCCCCCACCTGCACCAGCATCGGTGGCAGGCCGTCCAGCTCGGCCTCCAGGGGGCGGTGCAACAGGTCTTGATCGGGCGCGCCATAGGCTTGCAGGGCCTGTTCCAGCCAGTCGCGGCGAATCATCGGATCTACGCCCTGGCGGCTCTGCAAGCTGGGGCCAGCCAGGGTCGGGTCGGTGACTGGCGACAGCAGCATGAGCCCGGCGGCGATGCCGTCGCCCCGTTTCTTCAAGGCCAGGGCCAGGGCCAACGCCAGCGCACCCCCGGCGGAGTCGCCGGCGATCAACAGTTGTTCGGCCGGACAACCCTGGGCGCGGATCGCGTCATAGCAGGCCAGGCAGTCGTCCAGGCCCGCCGGGTAAGGGTGCTCCGGGGCCAGTCGGTAGTCGGGGACCCAGACGGCACAGCCGCTTTCCTTGGCCAGGCGGCTGGTGACGCTGTAGTGGGTGTCCGGGCTGCCGAGGCAGAACGCGCCGCCGTGCAGGTAGAGGATCGTGCCCCTGGCGACAGTGGCCTTGGGTTCGATGATCTGCACCGGTACCTGGCCCAGGTGCGTGCGCCGCCGAGCGACTCCCAGGGCTGGCGGCATCAGCCAGGACATGCCGGCGACGAGCTTGCGCTGGCTGGCCAGGGCCCGTGGCGGGCCGATCAAGGCCCTGAAGGTGCAGCGCAGGAACAGCCTGAGGAAGGCTGCGTTGGCCCGCTCCAGCCAGTCCCGGGGGGCTGCGATGCTGCGCCCGCTCGCCGGCGAGGCCGGGTCCAGCGGGCTGGACAGTTGGTAGGCCGCCAGCCCGGCGTATCGTGCCAGCCAGCGATAGGTAAAGGTGAAGCCGGGCCAATTGGTGCTGTTGTGACCTTGCTCGTCCACATACCAGCTCTTGCAGCCGCTCCATACCGAATTGGCCAGGCGTTGCTGGATCCGCAACTGGAAGCGCCGGTGCGGGCGTTCGTCCACTTCCAGGGTGCGGGCGCCGCTGGCCAGCAGTGCCTGGCGAGCCTTCAGCACATGGGATATCTGGCTTTCCAGCATATGGATGATGGAGTTGTGGCCCAGGTTGGTGTTGGGGCCGTAGAGCATGAAGAAGTTCGGGAAGCCGGGCACGCTGAGTCCCAGGTAGGCGGCCGCGCCCTGTTGCCAGGCCTGGTTCAGATCGAGCCCGTTGCGGCCGGTGATGCGCATCGGCGAGAGAAACTCGGTGGCTGCGAAGCCGGTGCCGTAGATGATCGCATCCACATCGTGCTGCTCGCCGTCCTGGGTCTGGATACCGTGCTCGGTGATGCGCTTGATGCCCTGGGTCAGCAATTGCACATGGGCTTGGTCGAAGGTGGCCAGGTAGTCGTTGGACAGCAGAATGCGCTTGCAGCCGATGGGATAGTCCGGGGTCATCTGGCGGCGTAGCCGCGGGTTGGACACCGAAGTCTCCAGCAACTTCTGGAAGGGCCGGCCCACGGCCCAGCGCATCAGGCCGCGCAAGCGGGTGAAACCCAGGGCGCGGGACTCGAAGTGCAGGTAATGGCCGGCGCGCACCAGCTTCATCCACAGCGGGTAGCGGGCGAAACGCTGTTTTTCCCGGGTACTGTAGGGACGGTCGGCCTTGGCCATGATGTAGGCCGGCGAGCGCTGGAAGACTTTCAGCGCCGCGACCTGGGCGGCGACCTGCGGCACGAACTGGATCGCCGAGGCTCCGGTGCCGATCACCGCGACCCGCTTGCCGGCCAGGGAGTAGTCGTGGTTCCAGGTAGCGGAATGGAATACCTGGCCGGCGAAGCTCTCCATGCCCGCCAGCTTCGGCAGCACTGGCCGGCTCAGTTGGCCGGTGGCGCTGATCAGCAGGCGCGCCAGCAGCACCTGGCCGTCGTTGCAGGTCACCTGCCAGCAGCCCAGCTCCTGGTCGAAGCTGGCCTGGCGGACCTCGGCGCCGAACCGGATGAACGGTTCCAGGCCATGGCTTTTGGCGCAGTGCTGCAGGTAGGCGTGGATTTCCGCCTGGGGGGCGAAGGTCCGGGACCAGTGGGGATTGGGCTCGAAGGAAAACGAGTAGAGGTGCGAGGGCACGTCGCAGGCGGCCCCGGGATAGCTGTTGTCGCGCCAGACTCCGCCGACGTCCTGGCCTTTCTCCAGAATGACGAAGCGCCTGGCCCCGGCCTTGCGCAGGGCGATGCCCATGCCCAGGCCACCGAAGCCGGCGCCGATGATGATGGCCTCCAGGGGCTGGCTGGCGTCGGGTGCGGAGTTCGAAGCAGTGGTGGATGCTGGCATGACGACCTCGTTGTTATTGTTGTGGTGGGATGTGGCCACTTCCCGAGGGGAGACTACGAGCCTGGTGGAGCAAGCATGCAGGCAATCGAGCGCCGACCCCATGCTGGAAGGGGACAAGTACTTTAGTATTTGGGCCAAAGCATGCTGCGATGAGCTGACCCATGAACATTCAGTCATTCACCCGCGGACCCTCCAGCGCCCTGTTGCTGGTGAACTTCGGTCTTGAGCGGGATCTGGCGCAGACGCGCCTGCTGGCCGGCTCGGGGCTGTCCCTGGAGCAATTGCAGGACCCCAACAGCCTGTTGTCGGCGGCCCAGGAGTTGCGACTGGTGGGCAACTTGCTGGCCTTGCTGGGGCATCCGCCAGGGCTGGGCCATGAAGTGGGCTTGCGCTATCACTTTTCCACCTATGGTTTGTTCGGTTATGGCTTGATCAGCAGCGCGACCCCGGCCGATGCCCTGCGCCTGGCCCTGCGTTTCCTGCCCCTGACCTATGCCTTCGCCTCTATCGGCTATCACCAGGAACCCGGCCTTGGGGTGCTGACCTTTGGCGAGCCGGCGGTGGCGGACGCTCGGGTGCGGACGTTCCTGCTGGAGCGGGACATGGCCGCGGCGGCGGTATTGATGAAGGAAATCGTCGGCCAGGATTTTCGCCTGCTGCGGCTGACCCGCCGTGGTGCTCCGTCGGTGCAGCATGGCGTGGATGAGGCCCGGCGGATTTTCGGCCTGGTCCCGGAATTTCGTGCGGCCCATCATGCCCTGGTGTTCGACCGGCGCTTGCTCCAGCGTCCCTTGCCCCAGGCCAATCCGGTCACGGTATCGATGTGCGAGCAGATGTGCGCGCAGTTGCTGGAGCGTCGGCAGGCGTCCCAGGGCAGCGCCGCGCAGGTGCGCCTGCAACTGGACGCGCAGCCCCCCGGCAGCGTACCGGACTTGCCGGGCATGGCCCGCCTGATTCACACCAGCGTGCGCACTCTGAAGCGGCGTTTGCAGGAGGAGGGCACCAGCTATCGCCAGTTGCTGGCCGAACAGCGCGGGGCCCGGGCGCTGGAGCTGCTGGCCAATCCCGCCTTGAGCCTGGGCCAGATCGCCGAGCGTTTGGGCTTCAGCGACCTGTCGAGTTTTTCCCAGAGCTTCAAGCGCTGGTTCGGCGTGGCCCCCAGCGTCTACCGCCAGAGCATTGCGCAGGACGCACCGGGTCACGGCCTGGGGCTATAATCCGCGCTCGCTGTATTCCCATCACCGTTGATCGAGACTGTCATGACCATTTCCCTGTACGCCGCTTCCGTTCCTGTTTTCAAGCAGATGCTCACGGCCCTGAGCGATGTGTTGCACAAGGCCGAGGCCCATGCCACGGCGAAGAACATCGAGCCTGCGGCCTTGCTCCAGGCGCGTTTGTATCCGGACATGTTCCCGCTGGTGCGCCAGGTACAGATCGCCGTGGACTTTGCCAAGGGCGTCTCCTCGCGCCTGGCCGAGATCGAGCTGCCCAAGTACGAGGACAGCGAAACCACCTTCGCCGAGCTCCAGGCGCTGCTGGCCAAGGTCCTGGCCTTCCTCGACACCATCCAGCCGGCCCAGGTCGACGGCAAGGAAGGCATCGAGATCGTCACCCGCCCGGGTACTCCGAAAGAGAAGCGCTTCAGCGGCCAGTCCTACCTGCTGAGCTACGGCCTGCCGCAGTTCTTCTTCCACGTCACCACCACCTACGCCATCCTGCGCCACAACGGCGTGGAAGTGGGCAAGCGTGACTACATGGGCGCCTTCTGATCCCGCTCCCGACTGTGTTGCAGGCATGAAAAAGCCCGGCCAGGGTCAACCTGGCCGGGCTTTTTCAATGGGGCGCAATCAGGCGGATGCCTGGCCCTTGTCTTCCTGGGCCATGCAGGCCGCAGCGGTGAAGAGCACGTCGGTGGAGGAGTTCAGCGCGGTTTCCGCCGAGTCCTGCAGGACACCGATGATGAAGCCCACGGCCACCACTTGCATGGCGATTTCGCTGGGGATGCCGAACAGGCTGCAGGCCAGCGGAATCAGCAGCAGCGAACCGCCGGCGACGCCGGACGCACCGCAGGCGCAGATGGCCGCGACCACGCTCAGCAGCACGGCAGTGGGCAGGTCCACGGCGATGCCCAGGGTGTGCACGGCGGCCAGGGTCAGCACGGTGATGGTGATCGCAGCGCCAGCCATGTTGATGGTGGCGCCCAGGGGAATGGACACCGAGTAGGTGTCTTCGTGCAAGCCCAGGCGCTTGCTCAGTTCCAGGTTGACCGGGATGTTGGCTGCCGAGCTGCGGGTGAAGAAGGCCGTGATACCGCTTTCGCGCAGGCAGGTCAGCACCAGGGGGAAGGGGTTGCGGCGGATCTTCCAGTAGACGATCAGTGGGTTCATCACCAGCGCCACGAACAGCATGCAGCCGATCAGCACCGCCAGCAGGTGCAGGTAGCCGAGCAGGGCATCGAAGCCGGAAGTGGCCAGGGTCGAGGCCACCAGGCCGAAGATCCCCAGGGGCGCGAAGCGGATCACCACCCGCACGATCAGGGTCACGCCGCTGGACAGGTCGTCGAGCACGTTGCGGGTGGCTTCCCCGGCATGGCGGATGGCCACGCCCATGCCGATGGCCCAGGCCAGGATGCCGATGAAGTTGGCGTTCATCAGCGCGCTGACCGGATTGTCCACCACGCTCAGCAGCAGGCTTTGCAGGACTTCGCTGATACCGCCCGGGGCACTGACGGCCACGTCATGGGTGACCAGCACCAGGGAAGACGGAAACAGGCTGCTGGCGATCACGGCCACCACCGCGGCGGCGAAAGTGCCCAGCAGGTAGAGCACCAGGATCGGCCGGATGTGGGTTTCCTGGCCATGCTTGTGGTTGGCGATCGACGCCATGACCAGCACGAATACCAGGATTGGCGCCACGGCCTTGAGCGCCGAGACGAACACCTTGCCGATGAAGGCGGTGGACTTGGCCGCCTCGGGCGCCAGCAGTGCCAGGGCGATGCCGGCAATCAGGCCGATGACGATCTGGGTCACCAGGCTCAGGCGTTTGAGGGATTGCAGGAAAGAGGGAGGTGAAGCGCTCATGAAGGTATCTCTGTTTTTTTAAT
The DNA here is from genome assembly GCF_058781435.1 of Pseudomonas sp. FW507-12TSA. Lineage (NCBI taxonomy): Bacteria > Pseudomonadati > Pseudomonadota > Gammaproteobacteria > Pseudomonadales > Pseudomonadaceae > Pseudomonas > Pseudomonas sp. FW507-12TSA. The sequence goes on along the minus strand of NZ_JBYSWT010000012.1, from coordinate 163,699 downwards.
GTGCAGTGCGTATTGGCGGTCCCGCAGGGCGCTGCCTCGGGACTGAACCGCGACACAAGGCTGCGGTCGGAAAGTAACGGACGCTCGGGTCGATCACGTGGCAGGCGCTTGCCCGGTGTCCGTTTGGGGCAGGGAGCGGACTTTAGCACAGCAGGCCCGGCTTCCCGTGCCGATGTGACGATCTGCCACTTGTCGGCAGCCGGGATAACAGCTTGAGGTTGCCTTGACCCGGACCCGGTCTGTTAGTATTCGCCATCCCTTTTTTCCTATCCGCTCAGCGCGCCCTTCGGGCCTCGCTGTCATTCGTCGTCGCTGGAGTTTTCATGCTGTTTCCCATCCTGCTGTTATCGGCCGCGGGCTTCACCATCCTGACCACGGAGTTCGTGATCGTCGGCCTGTTGCCGGCGATCGCCCGCGACTTGCAGGTCAGCGTGTCCCAGGCCGGCTTGCTGGTGACCCTGTTCGCGTTCACCGTCGCTGCGTTCGGCCCGTTCCTGACCGCCTACTTCGCACGTTTCCCGCGCAAGCAGCTGTTCATCATCGTGCTGGTGCTGTTCGGCCTGTCCAATACCGTGGCGGCCCTGGCGCCGAACATCTGGGTGATGGCCTTCGCCCGGCTGGTGCCGGCCCTCGGGTTGCCGGTGTTCTGGGCCCTGGCCAGTGAAACCGCGGTGGATATCGTCGGACCGGACGATGCCGGGCGCGCCATCTCCAAGATCGGTTTCGGCATCGTCTGCGCCACGGTATTCGGGATTCCGGTGGGCACCCTGATCGCCGACGTCTTCGGCTGGCGCAGCGCGTTCGCCATCCTCGCCCTGGTGGCCTTTGCCAAGGCACTGCTCTTGTTCCTCTACTTGCCCAAGACTGCGGTGCATGACGAACAGGCCAGCCTGGGCTCGCAGTTTCGCATCCTGCGCAATCCGCTGATGCTCGGGCATGTGCTGCTGTCGATCCTGGTGTTCAGTGGCATGTTCACCGCCTATACCTACCTGGCGGATATCCTCGAGCGCCTGGCCGGCTTCAACGGCACCCTGGTGGGCTGGTGCCTGATGGGCTTCGGCGCGGTAGGGCTGATCGGCAACTCCCTGGGAGGCCGGGTAGTGGACCGCCATCCGCTGATCGCCTCGATGGTGTTCTGTGCCTTGATGATGGGCGGCATGGTGGCCCTGGTGCCGAGCATTCACTCGACGCTGGGGCTGGCGGCGGCCATGGGAATCTGGGGCATGACCCAGGCGGCGATGTTCCTGGTCAGCCATGTGCGGATGATGAAAGCCGCCCCGCAGGCACCGGCGTTCGCCGCCTCGCTGAACATCGCCGGGGCCAACGTCGGCGTGGGCCTGGGGGCAATGGTCGGCGGCCGGGTGATCGATACCTTCGGCCTGGGCCACCTGGGGTTCACGGCGGCTGGTTTCATCCTGCTGTCCATCTTCCTGGCGGTGCTGCTGATGAAGGTGGAGGCCGCTCCCCAGGCCTGCGCTTCCTGAGGTTCAGTGGCCCAGGGGCGTGAACAATTCGCGTCGCGCCCCTTCGGTGATGGCCACGATGCCGGGGTGCTTGACCTTGCGCTCCACGGAAATGGCATAGAACGACTCGGCCACGGCGTCGGTCTGGCCAATCAGCTGCACGCCATATTGTCGGCGCACCTCATCGGCGATCACGCTGGGGGCGATGAAAATACCGCTCCCGGACTGGCCGAAGGCCTGCATCAGGGCGCTGTCGTCGAACTCCCCGATGATCCGCGGCTGCAGTTGCTGCTCGGCGAACCAGCGTAGCAAGCGGCTGCGGACCACGGTTTCCTGTCCGGGAATCAGCAGTGGTGCCCCGTGCAGGCCACGGGGAAAGTCGGCGCCATGCAGGCGCGCCAACTGCTCAGTCGCGAAGAAACTGATCCCGCATTCCCCCAGCTTCTGGCTGTAGCCCTTGATATCCAGGTGGCTTGGCATGGGGCTATCGGAAATCACCAGGTCCAGGCGCTGGATGGCCAGGTCGGCGAGCAGGCGTTCCAGTTTGTCTTCGCGGCAGGTGAGGCGGATCGGCTCGCTCAGCTCCATGGTCGGGGCGATCAGCCGGTAGACGATGGACTTGGGCACCACATCCGCCACTCCCACGCGGAACTGGATCTGCTGTTCATCGGGGCGGGCCCGGAGCATGGCCTCCAGTTCGCCGCCGAGCTGGAACATCTGCTCGGCGTAGGGCAGCGTCTGGCGCCCGGCCTCGGTCAGTTCCAGCTGGCGCCCGACCCGGCGAAACAGCTCCACGCCATAGGTCTGCTCCAGCAAGGTGATCTGCCCGCTGATGGTCTGGGGCGTCAGGTTCAGTTGCTCGCAGGCGCGGACGATGCTGCCGGTCTTGGCCACGACCCAGAAGTAGTGCAGTTGGCGGTAGTTGAGCATGGTTGGCCTATATTCGTAAAAACCGAAGTATAACTGCTGAAAATACGAATTTTCCTGAAGTATTGCGCTCCTTAGAATGCCACGCCATCGACGGGCCACCCCTTGGTCCTGCCGTTCTATCGAGGAAAGAGCATGTCATTGAAGAACCTGGGCGCGGTCACGGTGCTGGCCCTATCTATGCTGACCCTGGCGGGCTGTGATCAGGCGCAGAAGAGTGCCCAGCAAGTGCTGGACACAACGGCGCAAGCGGCCAAGCAAGCCATCGACGACACTCACAAGGCGGCGGAACAGGCCCTGAGCGATGCCACCCGCGGTGTCGTCGGCAAGGAAAAAGACCAGGATAAGGACGCCAAGCAGGCCGAATCGTCCCAGGAAATCTGATCTTTCATTCAACCGAGTCAGGATTGACCCATGGATTACCTTTTACAACTTGCCGCCAGCCCTACCGCCTGGGTCGCCCTGGCTACCCTGGTGGTGATGGAGATCGTGCTTGGCATCGATAACCTGATCTTCATTTCCATCCTCACCAACAAGTTGCCGGAACAGCATCGGGCCAAGGCGCGGCGGCTGGGTATCGGCATGGCCCTGTTCATGCGCCTGGCCTTGCTCAGCACGGTGGCGTTCATTGTCCAGCTCACCGAGCCTGTGATCGAGGTGATGGGGCAGAGCTTCTCCTGGAAGGACATGATCCTGATCGCCGGCGGCCTGTTCCTGGTATGGAAAGCCACGACGGAAATCCATCACAGCATGGATTCCAAGCCTGAAGAGGCCAAGCCCGAGACGCCCAGCGTGGCCATCGGTTTCGCCGCGGCGATCGGCCAGATCCTGCTGCTGGACATGGTGTTCTCCATCGACAGCATCATTACCGCCGTGGGCATGACCGAGCACCTGCCGATCATGATCATCGCCGTAGTGGTCTCGGTATTGGTGATGCTGCTGGCCGCCGAGCCGCTGGCCAAGTTCATCAACGACAACCCGACCGTGGTGATGCTGGCGCTGGGCTTCTTGATCATGATCGGCATGACCCTGATCGCCGAAGGTTTCGGTGCCCACGTGCCCAAGGGCTATGTCTATGCGGCGATGGCGTTCTCGGCTGCCATCGAGTGCCTGAACATGCTGGCCCGCCGGGCCCGGCAGAAGCGCCAGGCCCAGGCCTGACCTGGACGGCAGGCATGCCCCGCAGCCGCCTTGACTCCCTGGAGTCGGGCGGCCGCTTGGTTTCTGGGCTTGTGGTCAGTCAATGGACGGTGGCGGGGCGGCGATCGGTCTTTTGCACGGGGGCGGCGGGTTGCCGTGGATGGTGATGGCGCCGGGTGATGCGCAACACGCCCCAGAGCATGGCGCCGGCTACGGCCAGCCAGCCCAGGACCAGCATCAGGATCGTTGTCGTCAGGCTCATAAGTGCCTCCTTTCGTGCCCTTGTGGGGCACACACTCTTACTAATCGACAGTCTAGTAGCCTCTGTGTTTCAAGCTATTGACCAATAGTCGAGAGTCTTCGAACAGTTCGCTCTATGGTTTTAAATTAACTGCCCCCCGGCGCTATACCCCTGCTCGCGAGAGCCCTATGATCAGGGCCCCAGCCGGGAGCGGGTCGCCCGGCAGCAGATATAGAGAGCGATGATGGTGCGGGTATTTCCTCGATTTCGAGTGGCGCTGCTGGCCGGCGCCTGTGTCCTGGGCCTGGTCGGTTGTGCCGGCAGCGTGCAGCCGCAGTTCAAGCGCCTGCCTGAGCGGGTGGAACTGAGCAGCGTGCCGTTCTTCCGTGGCGAGATGTACCAGAGCGGGCCGGGGGCCTTGGCCAGCATGCTGTCGCAGCAGGGCATCGTGATCACCCCGGGGTTGCTGGACAAGCCCCTGCATTTGCCGGGAGCCGAGGCCCAGTTGCAGCAGAACATGCAGAAGCTGGCCCGGGAATACGGCATGGTGGTCTACCCCCTGGACGATAACCTGGCGGCCCTGCTGACCCAGGTGGCTGCGGGTTATCCAGTGCTGGTGCGTTTTACCGAAGGCAAGTTCTGGACCGAGCCGCGTTATGCGGTGCTGGCGGGTTACAACCGGGACAAGCAGACGGTGCTGTTGCGCGGTGCCAAGTTGCGTCGGCAGTTGATGGAATTCGGCGAGTTCGAGTCAGCCTGGAAGGATGCCGGTAGCTTCGCGGTGCTGATCCAGGCTCCCGAGCAACTGCCGGAGGGGGTCGATCGCCAGCGTTGGCTGAAGGCGGTCAATGAACTGGCCCAGGCCGGCCAGGAGCAGGCAGCCGCCAGGGCCGGCAAGGCCCTCGATAAACGTTGAGTCTTCAATAACGACAACGGCGCCCGAGGGCGCCGTTATTGCAGGAGAGAGCTGCGGATCAGTGGGAGGCCTGGGTGGCTCCCACCTGCCGGCTCTTGAGGTTCTTCTCGGCCTTGTAGCGCAGGGCCACATCCGGCACCGAGCCACTCTTGCCGGTCTCTACCCAGTTGCGGATCCGGCTGGCATCGGCGAAGTGGGTGTACTTGCCGAAGGCATCGAGAATCACCAGGGCCACCGGACGATTGCCCATGCTGGTCACCAGCACCAGGCAATGACCGGCCTGGTTGGTGAAGCCGGTCTTGGTGATCTTTATGTCCCATTTTTCCTTGTTCACCAGATGGTCGGTATTGCGAAAGCCCAGGGTGTAGTTGGGCTTGCGGAATGCCACGGTCTTTTCCTTGGTGGTGCTCAGTTCGCTGAGCAGCGGGTATTTGCGTGCGGCCAGCAGCAGCTTGCTCAGGTCGCGGGCGGTGGACACGTTATGGATCGACAGGCCGGTGGGCTCCACGTAGCGGGTGTGGGTCATGCCCAGGGACTTGGCCTTGGCGTTCATCGCGGCGATGAAGGCGGCGTAACCACCCGGATAATGGTGGGCCAGGCTGGCGGCGGCGCGGTTTTCCGAGGACATCAGGGTGATCAGGAGCATTTCATGGCGGCTGAGTTCGCTATTGAGCTTGACTCGGGAGAACACGCCTTTCATTTCCGGGGTATCGCTGATATTGACGGAAATGTATTCGTTCATGGGCTGCTTGGCGTCCAGCACCACCATGGCGGTCATGAGTTTGGTGACCGAGGCGATGGGCACCACGACGTCCGGGTTGCTTGAATAGATGACTTTGTTGGTCTGCAGGTCCAGCAGCAGGGCGCTGCCGGAGGCGATGTGCAATTGTGAAGTGTCTCTTGGCGCCGCGGTGGTTTCGGTGGCGCCGACGCTGTGCGCGACCAGGGTACCGGACACAGCAAACAACAAGCTGAGGATGGAGAGACGAATTTTCACGCTGGTGGACTCGATAGGATGGATACGCCGTCTTGCAACGGGCTTTCTTGGAAAAACGTTACATTTTATGAGTATGGCTGAAGAACTGTCGATTGCTCTTCAGCAGTCAGGCGAAAGCCCTTAAAAACCAAGAAAAAACCCAAGTTTTTGCTGAACGGTAGTGTCTGGCCGGTCCCTGGCGCCAGGGACGGGAGCCTTGAGAGCCGCTGGCGATGAGAGCGTCGAGAATAGTGCATTTACGGAATGAAAAAGCCCGCCAATGGCGGGCTTTTTCAAGAACGGGAAAACTTAGCTGTGCAGCGTTTCGGCGGCGTACAGGGTGTTTTCCAGCAGGCAGGCGCGAGTCATGGGGCCTACGCCACCTGGCACCGGCGTAATCCAGCCGGCGCGGGGCAGGGCGGTGTCATACACCACGTCGCCTACCAGCTTGCCGTCTTCCTGGCGGTTGATGCCGACGTCGATGACGATCGCGCCTTCCTTGATCCATTCGCCCTTGACCAGGCCCGGCTTGCCGGCGGCCACGACCACCAGGTCGGCACGGCCGACATGGCCGGCCAGGTCCTTGGTGAAGCGATGGGTCACGGTCACGGTGCAGCCTGCCAGCAACAACTCCATGGCCATGGGGCGGCCGACGATGTTGGATGCGCCTACGACTACCGCATCCATGCCGTACAGGTCGGCACCGGTGCTCTCCAGCAGGGTCATGATGCCCTTGGGGGTGCAGGGGCGCAGCAGCGGGATGCGCTGGGCCAGGCGCCCGACGTTATAAGGATGGAAGCCATCCACGTCCTTGTCCGGGCGGATGCGCTCCAGCAATAGAGAAGAGTCCAGGTGTTCCGGCAGAGGCAGTTGCAGCAGGACGCCATCGATATTCGGGTCATCGTTGAGGCGGTCGATCAGGCCGGCCAGGGCTTCTTGGGTGGTATCGGCCGGTAGATCGTAGGCTTGGGAAAGGAAGCCTACCTCTTCGCAGTCTTTACGCTTGTGCGAGACATAGACCTGGGAGGCCGGGTCGCTGCCGACCAGAATCACCGCAAGACCAGGAGTACGCAGGCCTTGCTGGCGACGCTCGGCGACACGCTTGGCGATCTGCTGGCGCAGGCTAGCGGCGATCGCTTTGCCGTCGATTAGTTGTGCAGTCATGACGCGTGATTAACCATCGAGAGGGAGAGAAAATGAGAACGCATTCTCGCATGTCGGGACGAGAGGGCAAAGGCGCTTGGTTCGTGAATTGCCCTAACTCCTTTAATTAAATGAATTTTTTTTAAAAAAGAGTTGACGACCTAACGGCTCGTCTATAACATTCGTCGCACTTGTCGGGCACAGCCTAGCACTGGTTAAGAAGGTCGGGCAGAGTTGATGTTTAACTCGTAACGACTGAAGCAATTAGTTTGTAGTCATCTAAGAATACAGATTAATAAGGCGCCCGTAGCTCAGCTGGATAGAGCATCCGCCTTCTAAGCGGATGGTCGCAGGTTCGAGTCCTGCCGGGTGCGCCATTAGGCAGCTTTGGCACAAGTAACGCAATATGGTGGGCGTAGCTCAGTTGGTAGAGCACAGGATTGTGACTCCTGTTGTCGTGGGTTCGATCCCCATCGTCCACCCCATATTCGAAAGGCGCCAGATTAAAAGTCTGGCGCCTTTGCTTTAAAAGCTTGTTACGCGGACGTGGTGGAATTGGTAGACACACTGGATTTAGGTTCCAGCGCCGCAAGGTGTAAGAGTTCGAGTCTCTTCGTCCGCACCAATAAAGTAGCTAGTTAATAGCAGATGACGGCGCAGTACCTGAAAAGGTCTGCGCCGTTTTCGTTTCCGGTCTTGGTTGCGCCGCGTGCGCGCGGCGCGCCAGATAGTGAATGCCCGTGCGGCATTTGCCAGTTTTCCCGGCGAATGGCTGCTGTTGGCTGGTGCGTTCGTGGGGCTCGCCAGGTTCCTTCTATATATAGAAGGGCTGATGCAGAGGTCCTAGTTTGGCTCGTAGTATTTGCTCTCATGGCGGGGCTGTAACCTTTGTCCCCGTCTTCACATTGCTGGCCGCTTTTTACCCGTTTTCAGTAGGGTGACTTCTTCAGTTCGACCCACTAGAATGCATGCCCTTGATTCTGGGGTCGGAAAACGGCCGGCTAATCGTCTGTGCAACGAGGAATATCCATGCAAGTTTCTGTTGAAAATACTTCTGCTCTTGAGCGCCGCATGAGCATCACCGTGCCGGCTGAGCGCATCGAGAGCCAGGTCAACAAGCGTCTGCAGCAGACTGCCCAAAAGGCCAAAATCCCAGGCTTCCGTCCTGGCAAGGTTCCAATGAGCGTGATTCGTCAGCGTTATGAGGCTGATGCACGTCAAGAAGCAGTTGGTGATGTGATCCAGGCTTCCTTCTACGAAGCTGTTGTCGAGCAGAAGCTGAACCCGGCTGGCGCTCCTTCGGTCGAGCCCAAGGTGCTGGAGAAAGGCAAGGACCTGGAATACGTTGCCACTTTCGAAGTGTTCCCGGAGTTCACCGTTGCTGGTTTCGAAGGTATCGCTGTCGAGCGCCTGAGCGCCGAAGTGGCTGATGCCGATCTGGACAACATGCTGGAAATCCTGCGCAAGCAGAACGTTCGTTTCGAAGTGGCCGACCGTGCTGCCCAGAACGATGACCAGCTGAACATTGATTTCGTTGGCAAGATTGACGGCGAAGCCTTCGCTGGCGGTTCGGCCAAGGGCACTCAGCTGGTCCTGGGTTCCGGTCGCATGATCCCGGGCTTCGAAGATGGTCTGGTTGGCGCCAAGGCTGGTGAAGAGCGCGTCCTGAACCTGACCTTCCCCGAGAACTACCAGAACCTGGACCTGGCCAACAAGGCTGCCGAGTTCACCGTTACCGTCAACAGCGTTTCCGAGCCCAAGCTGCCTGAACTGACCGAAGAGTTCTTCGCTCAATTCGGTATCAAGGAAGCTGGCCTGGATGGTTTCCGTGCCGAAGTTCGCAAGAACATGGAGCGTGAACTGCGTCAGGCCATCAAGTCGAAGGTGAAGAACCAGGTCATGGACGGTCTGCTGGCCGCCAACCCGATCGAAGTACCGAAGGCTCTGCTGGATAACGAAGTCAACCGTCTGCGCGTTCAGGCTGTTCAGCAGTTCGGTGGCAACATCAAGCCGGACCAGCTGCCAGCCGAGCTGTTCGAAGAGCAAGCTAAGCGCCGCGTAGTGCTGGGCCTGATCGTTGCTGAAGTGGTCAAGCAATTCGACCTCAAGCCTGACGAAGCACGCGTTCGTGAACTGATCCAGGAAATGGCTTCGGCCTATCAGGAGCCAGAGCAAGTCGTGTCCTGGTACTACAAGAACGAGCAGCAACTGAACGAAGTGCGTTCGGTTGTGCTGGAAGAACAAGTTGTGGATACTGTTCTGCAGAAAGCTAGCGTGACCGACAAATCGGTCTCTTACGAAGAAGCGGTCAAGCCGGTAGAAGCACCTCAAGCCGACTGATCCTCTTTTCGTTCGAAACACACACCATAAGCCAGCCTTCGTGCTGGCTTATGCGTATTCAAGACATGACTATTTGGGAGTGACTGCAGGACATGTCCCGCAATTCTTATTATCAGCAGAGCTCTGACATTCAGGCCGCAGGTGGTCTGGTCCCGATGGTTATCGAGCAGTCCGCCCGTGGCGAGCGTGCCTACGACATCTACTCGCGCCTCCTCAAGGAGCGAGTGATCTTCCTGATTGGCCCGGTAGAGGACTACATGGCCAACCTGGTTGCGGCACAGCTGCTTTTCCTTGAAGCCGAAAACCCGGACAAGGACATCCATCTGTACATCAACTCGCCAGGTGGTTCGGTGACCGCCGGCATGTCGATCTACGACACCATGCAGTTCATCAAGCCTGATGTTTCCACCATTTGCATCGGCCAGGCATGCAGCATGGGCGCATTCCTGCTTGCAGGTGGAGCAGCTGGCAAGCGTCACTGCCTGCCGAACTCGCGCATGATGATCCACCAACCGCTCGGCGGTTTCCAAGGCCAGGCGTCGGATATCGACATCCATGCCAAGGAAATCCTGCACATCCGTTCGCGCCTGAACTCGCTGCTGGCCCACCACACTGGCCAGAGCCTGGAAACCATTGAGCGTGACACCGAGCGCGACAACTTCATGAGCGCCGAGCGCGCGGCGGAGTACGGCCTGATCGACTCCGTGATCAACAAGCGTCAAATGCCCGCCTAAGCAACTTGAATGTAGGTGGCTGGTTTGACCGGCCGCCTGCGGACTTGAAAAAGCCCGCAATTGCCTTCATCTTGTGTTGCAAGCCTATCGGATTTGGATCGATCGAATGACTGACACCCGCAACGGCGAGGACAACGGCAAACTGCTTTATTGCTCCTTCTGTGGCAAAAGCCAGCATGAAGTACGCAAATTGATTGCCGGCCCCTCGGTCTTTATCTGCGACGAGTGCGTCGACCTGTGCAATGACATCATCCGTGAGGAGGTGCAGGAGGCACAGGCCGAGAGCAGCGCGCATAAATTGCCTTCGCCTAAAGAAATCAGCGGCATCCTTGATCAGTATGTGATTGGTCAGGAGCGTGCGAAGAAGGTTCTGGCGGTAGCGGTGTACAACCACTACAAGCGCCTGAATCAGCGTGACAAGAAAAGTGACGATGTCGAGCTCGGCAAGAGCAACATCTTGCTGATCGGCCCTACAGGTTCGGGTAAAACACTGTTGGCCGAAACCCTGGCGCGCCTGTTGAACGTGCCTTTCACCATTGCCGACGCTACCACCCTGACCGAAGCCGGCTACGTGGGTGAGGACGTCGAGAACATCATTCAGAAGCTGCTGCAGAAGTGCGACTACGATGTGGAAAAAGCCCAGATGGGCATTGTCTACATCGACGAAATCGACAAGATTTCCCGCAAGTCCGACAACCCTTCGATTACTCGGGATGTTTCCGGCGAAGGTGTGCAGCAGGCGTTGTTGAAGCTGATCGAAGGCACGGTTGCCTCGGTTCCGCCCCAAGGTGGCCGCAAGCATCCCCAGCAGGAGTTCCTGCAGGTCGACACCCGCAACATCCTGTTCATCTGTGGTGGTGCGTTCTCCGGCTTGGAGAAGGTCATCCAGAACCGCTCCACTCGCGGCGGCATCGGCTTCAACGCCGAAGTTCGCAGCAAGGAAGAGGGCAAGAAGGTTGGCGAGTCCCTGCGTGAAGTCGAGCCTGATGATCTGGTCAAGTTCGGCCTGATTCCAGAGTTCGTGGGCCGCCTGCCGGTCCTGGCAACCCTGGACGAGCTGGATGAAGCTGCGCTGATCCAGATTCTCACCGAACCGAAGAACGCCTTGACCAAGCAATACGGCAAGCTGTTCGAGATGGAAGGTGTCGACCTGGAGTTCCGTGCCGACGCACTGAAGGCCGTGGCCAAGCGGGCTCTGGAACGCAAGACTGGCGCCCGTGGTCTGCGCTCGATTCTCGAAGGCGTACTGCTCGACACTATGTACGAGATCCCCTCGCAGTCCGAGGTGAGTAAAGTAGTGATCGACGAAAGCGTTATTGAAGGCAAGTCCCAGCCACTGTTCATCTATGAAAACAGTGAGCCGGCTGCCAAGGCAGCTCCCGACGCGTAAGCTTCGGGCTGTTTGAGTGAAAGAAAAAGAAGGGGCCTTCGGGCCCCTTTGTTTTTAGCGTCTTTGAAACGCTGTCTTTGAGCTTGTTTTTTTTTCAGGCAGCCCCCATCTTGGTTTCACGCTTACTTCCACCTGTTTACGGCCGTATGGCCGCCGTAGAGGCGAAATCATGAAGACAACCATCGAATTGCCTCTCCTGCCATTGCGTGATGTCGTGGTTTATCCGCACATGGTTATCCCGCTGTTCGTGGGGCGCGAGAAGTCGATCGAAGCCCTCGAGGCAGCGATGACGGGCGACAAGCAGATTCTGCTGCTGGCACAGAGAAACCCTGCTGATGACGATCCCGGTGAGGATGCGCTCTATCGCGTAGGTACCATTGCGACTGTGCTGCAGTTGCTCAAATTGCCCGATGGCACCGTCAAGGTGCTGGTCGAGGGTGAGCAGCGCGGCGCTGTCGAACGCTTCAGCGAAGTGGACGGCCACTGCCGTGCCGAAGTCGCCCTGATTGATGAGGTCGAAGCCCCCGACCGCGAGTCGGAAGTTTTCGTCCGCAGCTTGCTGTCCCAGTTCGAGCAATATGTACAGCTGGGCAAGAAGGTACCTGCCGAGGTTCTTTCTTCCCTCAACAGTATCGATGAGCCCAGCCGCCTGGTGGATACCATGGCGGCACACATGGCGCTGAAGATCGAGCAGAAGCAGGAAATCCTCGAGATCATCGACCTGTCCGCACGGGTCGAGCATGTCCTGGCCCTGCTGGATGCCGAGATCGATCTGCTGCAAGTGGAAAAGCGCATCCGTGGCCGCGTCAAGAAGCAGATGGAGCGCAGCCAGCGCGAGTACTACCTGAATGAGCAGATGAAAGCCATTCAGAAAGAGCTGGGCGACGGTGACGAAGGCCACAACGAAATCGAAGAGCTGAAGAAGCGCATCGATGCCGCCGGACTGCCGAAGGACGCCATGGCCAAGGCCCAGGCGGAGCTGAACAAGCTCAAGCAGATGTCGCCGATGTCCGCCGAGGCCACTGTGGTTCGCTCCTACATCGACTGGCTGGTGCAGGTGCCGTGGAAGGCCCAGAGCAAGGTGCGCCTGGACCTGGCGCGTGCCGAGGACATCCTCGATGCCGACCACTACGGCCTGGAAGAGGTCAAGGAACGGATCCTCGAATACCTCGCCGTGCAGAAGCGCGTGAAGAAGATTCGTGGCCCGGTACTGTGCCTGGTGGGCCCGCCCGGGGTCGGCAAGACCTCCCTGGCGGAATCGATCGCCAACGCCACCAACCGCAAGTTCGTGCGCATGGCCCTGGGTGGTGTGCGTGACGAAGCGGAAATTCGTGGGCATCGTCGGACCTACATCGGTTCGATGCCGGGAAGATTGATTCAAAAGATGACCAAGGTTGGCGTGCGCAACCCACTGTTCCTGCTCGATGAAATCGACAAGATGGGTAGCGACATGCGCGGCGATCCTGCGTCGGCACTGCTCGAGGTACTGGACCCCGAACAGAACCACAATTTCAACGATCACTACCTGGAGGTCGACTACGACCTGTCCGATGTGATGTTCCTCTGCACCTCCAACTCGATGAACATTCCACCGGCCCTGCTGGATCGGATGGAAGTGATTCGCCTGCCCGGCTACACCGAGGACGAGAAGATCAACATCGCGGTCAAGTACCTTGCGCCCAAGCAGATCCAGGCCAACGGCCTGAAGAAGGGCGAGCTGGAATTCGATCCGGCGGCGATCCGCGACATCATCCGCTACTACACCCGCGAAGCCGGTGTGCGCGGCCTGGAGCGCCAGATCGCCAAGGTCTGCCGCAAGGCGGTGAAGGAACATGCGATGGAAAAACGCTTCTCGGTGAAGGTCACTTCCGACCTGCTGGAGCATTTCCTCGGCGTGCGCAAATTCCGCTATGGCCTGGCCGAACAGCAGGACCAGATCGGCCAGGTGACCGGCCTGGCGTGGACCCAGGTGGGTGGTGAGCTGTTGACCATCGAGGCGGCCGTGGTGCCAGGCAAGGGGCAACTGATCAAGACCGGTTCCCTGGGCGATGTCATGGTCGAATCGATCACTGCAGCGCAGACCGTAGTGCGCAGCCGTGCCAAGAGCCTGGGCATTCCGCTGGATTTCCACGAGAAGCGCGACACCCATATCCACATGCCCGAAGGCGCAACCCCGAAAGACGGTCCAAGCGCGGGCATCGGCATGTGCACGGCACTGGTTTCGGCCCTGACCGGCATTCCGGTACGAGCCGATGTAGCGATGACTGGTGAGATCACTCTGCGTGGTCAGGTATTGGCTATCGGTGGTTTGAAAGAGAAACTACTGGCGGCTCATCGGGGCGGAATCAAGACCGTGATCATTCCTGAAGAGAACGTTCGCGATTTGAAAGAAATTCCTGACAATATCAAGCAGGATCTGCAGATCAAACCAGTTAAATGGATTGACGAAGTCCTGCAAATTGCGCTGCAATACGCGCCGGAGCCCTTGCCGGATGTGGCTCCCGAGATAGTTGCAAAGGACGAAAAACGCGAGTCTGACTCTAAGGAAAGAATTAGCACGCATTAGTACGCATTAGCCTGGGGGGCTTCCTTGACAGCTTTTTAGAGCCCTTGTTATAAAGCGGCTCTTAAATGCCTGTAGGCCATTCAGCACTCGTTTTTGCTTTCACCAAAAAACTTAGAATCATACTCATAGATATATAAGGGGACTTAGAGTGAACAAGTCGGAACTGATTGATGCTATCGCTGCATCTGCTGATCTCCCGAAAGCTGCTGCTGGCCGTGCGCTGGATGCAGTGATCGAATCCGTTACTGGCGCTCTGAAGGCCGGTGACTCTGTTGTGCTGGTTGGTTTCGGTACTTTCTCGGTAACTGATCGTCCAGCTCGTGTTGGTCGTAACCCACAGACCGGCAAGACTCTGGAAATCGCTGCTGCTAAAAAGCCAGGTTTCAAAGCCGGTAAAGCTCTGAAAGAAGCGGTCAACTAAGTTTCTTCAGGGCCTTTGCCCATCCGGGTCGGGGTCATGCCTGATCTGGCAGCGGGGCGCCAGTCGACCGGTGCTACCGGTTCACGTCGAGAGTCGCAGGTTCAGCTCTTGTCCGCTCCGCCAGTTACGAGAAGGCGCATCCTCGGATGCGCCTTTCTTCTATCCGGACTCTACCCACGCTCCACGGTTGCTTGAACAGAAGTACAGCCGTTTCTGGGGGACGCATGCTGCAGAATATCAGGGACAATTCACAAGGCTGGATTGCCAAAACCATAATCGGGGTCATCGTCGCGTTGATGGCGTTGACCGGTTTCGATGCCATTTTCAACGCGACTAGCCATAAACAGGATGCGGCCAAGGTCAACGGCGAGGAGATCACTCAGAACGAGTTGAGCCAGGCCGTCGACATGCAACGCCGCCAGCTGATGCAGCAATTGGGCAAGGACTTCGATGCCTCCCTGCTCGACGAGAAGATGCTGCGTGAAGCGGCCCTGAAAGGGTTGATCGACCGCAAGTTGCTGCTGCAAGGTGCCCAGGACTCCAAGTTCGCCTTCTCCGAAGGTGCCCTGGACCAGGTGATCCTGCAAACGCCGGAATTCCAGGTTGAAGGCAAGTTCAGCCCCGAGCGTTTCGACCAGGTCATTCGCCAGTTGGGCTACAGCCGCATGCAGTTCCGGCAGATGCTCAGCCAGGAAATGCTCATTGGCCAGGTCCGCGCCGGCCTGGCTGGCAGCGGTTTCGTCACCGACGCCCAGGTGCTGGCTTTCGCCCGTCTGGAGAAGCAGACCCGCGACTTCGCTTCCCTGACCGTCAAGGCCGATCCGGCAGCCATCAAGCTGACCGATGACGAGGTCAAGGCCTATTACGACCAGCACGCCAAGGAGTTCATGACTCCTGACCAAGTGGTGATCGACTACATCGAGCTGAAGAAAGCCGCGTTCTTCGATCAGGTCAGCGTCAAGGACGAAGACCTGCAAGCGCTCTATCAGAAAGAGATCGGCAACCTGGCCGAGCAGCGCCGTGCCGCGCACATCCTGATCGAAGTCAACGACAAGGTCGATGAAGCCCAGGCCAAGGCCAAGATCGAAGACATCCAGGCTCGCCTGGCCAAGGGCGAGAAGTTCGAGGCGCTGGCCAAGGAGTTCTCCCAGGATCCAGGTTCGGCCAACAACGGCGGTGACTTGGGTTACGCCGGCCCCGGTGTCTACGATCCAGCCTTCGAGAAAGCGCTGTATGCGCTGAACAAGGACCAGGTCTCCGCCCCGGTACGCAGTGATTTCGGTTTCCACCTGATCAAGCTGCTCGGTGTCGAAGCGCCTGAAGTGCCAAGCTTCGCCAGCCTCAAGGACAAGTTGACCCGCGAGCTGAAGGCGCAACAGGTCGAACAGCGTTTCGTGGATGCCACCAAGCAGCTGGAAGACTCGTCGTTCGAAGCCTCCGACCTGGCCCAGCCGGCCCAGGACTTGAAGCTCACCGTGCATACCTCCGCGCCGTTCGGCCGTGAGGGTGGCGACGGTATTGCGGCCAACCGCGCGGTGATCCAGGCGGCTTTCAGTACCGAAGTCCTCGACGAGGGTGCCAACAGCGGTGCCATCGAATTGGATCCGGAAACCGTCGTGGTACTGCGTGCCAAGGAGCACCGCAAGCCCGAGCAACTGCCCCTGGACAGCGTAGCCAGTTCCATTCGCACGCAATTGGCCAAGGAGCACGCCAGTGCTGCGGCCAAGACCAAGGCTGAAGAACTGATCGCCAGCCTGCGTGATGGCAAGGTTGCGCTGAGCAAGCCGGTGGACGGCCAGGACTGGAAAGTGGCGAAAGCCGTTACCCGTGGCCAGGAAGGTATCGATCCGACCGTGCTGCAGGCACTGTTCCGCATGAGCAAGCCTGAGTCCAAGGACAAGCCGAGCTTCACCAGCGTGACCCTGCCTAACGGCAACCTGCTGGTGCTGCAGCTCAACGCGGTCAATGAAGCCGCGGCGCCGACCGAGGAAGAGAAGGCCCAGTACCGCCGCTTCCTGGCCTCGCGCGTAGGCCAGCAAGACTTTGCGGCCTATCGCAAGCAGTTGGAAAACCAGGCGGATATCAAGCGTTACTGATGCCTGTTTCCCTGTGTTGAAAAGACCCCGGCCAAAAGCCGGGGTCTTTTTTTGCGGGGCTGATCCCTATCCGTGAGCGGTTAGCGGTAAACCGCAAACCCTTGGTGCTTCGCGCCAATCGCTACCAGCAGGGCCATCAGCAGCAGGCCGCCGATCACCCAGGGAAAGCTGGTCACCCCCGGCCCCTGGAGCAGCATTGCGCCGCCCAGGCCGCCCCGGGCGATCGCCAGGTTCCACAAGGTCACCAGCATCGATTGTGCGGTGTCGGCATGTTCGCCAGCAGATTTGGCCAGCGCGGTCTGCAACAGGGTGGGAATACCTCCGAATGAAAGCCCCCAGATCACCGTCGCGGCATAGATCGTCGTCGGTCCCTGGGGAAGCAGCCCCAGCAGCAGGGTCGAGGCGATGAACAGCAGGCAACTGACCAGCACCAGTGCCCTTAGCCAGCGATCGATCAGCAACCCGATCGCCCAGATACTCAGCAGGGCGGCCAGGCCGAATACCAGCAGCACACGTTCGATCTGTCCGCCAAGGCCGACGGGTTCAAGAAAGGGCGCAATGTAGGTGTAGAGAATGTTGTGGCCCAACACATAGGTGAAGGTCACGAACAACACCGGCCTGACGCCTGGTAATGCCAGGACCCGACGCAGGGGAAGGCGTTTCTGGGGGCGTAGCCCCGGGAAGTCCGGCACCTGCCGGAGTACCCAGACGACCAACCCCAGGGTCAGTAGCGTCATGATGGCGAAACTCATGCGCCAACCCACCATGTTGCCGAGCAAGGTCCCCGCCGGAATACCGATGGACAACGCGACAGGCGCACCGAGCATGGCCATGGCGATCGCCCGTCCCTGCAAGTGAGGCGCCACCATGCGACTGGCGTAGCCGGCGAGCAGGGCCCAGAGCAAACCGGCGAAGACCCCAGCGCAGAATCGGGCGACCAGGGTCAGGCTGTAGTCGCTGGAAAGAGCGGTGATGCTGTTGACGATGGCGAACCCGCCAATGGCGATCAGCAACAGGGGGCGCCGTCGCCAACTTTGAGTCAGGGTCACCAGGGGAATTGCCGCCAGTAGCGAACCCAGGGCATACAGGGTGACCAGTTGCCCGATCAGAGGCGGCGAGACCTCAAGGCCCCGGCTCATTTGTGGCAGTAATCCGGCCGGCATGGCTTCGGTCAACAGGGTGATGAAGCCTGCACTCGCCAGGGCCAGAAGGCCGCCGACGGGAAGGCGTTCAGACGTTTCAGTGACAGGGGGCAGCAGCTCGCAGGCATCGACTGGGTGATTCATGGAAGGCTCCATGGTGAAAAGGGAGATACAGGGTAGGGCGCTGTCTATCAGGGAAAAATAGGCTAAGGTTCCGAACTTATCGGACATCCAAGTCCTTAATTCCGGAGTCGACAATGGATTGGTTGGGCAGTATCCCGGTGTTCATGCAGGTGGCGGAGACTCGCAGCTTCACCGAGGCCGGGCGCCTCCTGGGGGTGTCGTCCTCGGCCGTGGGCAAAAGCATTGCGCGCTTGGAGGAGCGGCTGGAAACCCGCCTCTTTCATCGCACCACTCGCAGTATCAGCCTTACCGCCGAAGGGGCGGGGCTCCTTGAGCGTTGCCGCCGGATTGCCGCCGAGGTCGAGCTGGCGCAATTCCAGTTATGCGATTCGGCCAGTGCCCCCGTGGGCAAACTGCGGATCAGCGCGCCCCAGGCCCATAGCCTGTTGATGCCGGTGCTGGCGGAGTTCATGTTGCGCTATCCGCAGATCGAGCTGGATGTCGACCTGTCCGACCGTATGGTGGACGTAGTGGAAGAGGGCTTCGATCTGGTGGTACGCACCGGCAACCCCAAGGATTCACGCTTGTTGGCCCGTCAGGTGGGGCGTTTCCGCATGGTGTTGGTGGGCAGCCCCGGCTACTTCCAGGCCCGCGGGCTGCCCCAGTCGCCCCAGGAGCTGCATGAGCACGCCTGCCTGCGGCACATCTTCCATCACACCGGCAAGCTTGAGGCCTGGCCATTCAAGCCTCGGCTCCACCAGCCTGAACCGCTGTTGCCGACTCGCTTGACCAGCAGCTCCACCGAAGCACTGGAGCAAGCAGCCCGCAGCGGCCTGGGCATTGCCTGCTTGCCGGACTTCATGGTGCGTTCCGCCATCGAGCGCCAAGAGCTGCAGGTGGTACTCGACGAATACCTGGAATTCAACGGCACCTTCTGGTTGCTGTGGCCGTCGAGCCGGCATGCCGCTGCGAAGCTGCGAGTACTGATCGAACATTTGAGCGAACGACTTTTTCCGGTAAACAGTGGTCAGTAACCTTGCGTGAGATCAACGCCATCAATTAGCCGAACTGCGCGATGCTGATCTGTAGCACAATACGCGCCGAAGCGTTTTCCTCAGGATTCTCGATGTTTAGATCATTTCACCTGCGCTCGGCCGCCGGGGTATTGCTGTTGTCCGCGGTCGCCGGTTGTTCATCGCACAAGACGGCCATCTACGAGCATGAAAGCTTCGACGATTCGGGTACGTTCTCGCGCAACTATGCGGTCAGCGAGACGGCATCCTGTGAAGCTGCGCGGCGCGCACTGCTGAGCCAGGGCTACATCATCACCAGCAACGATCCGAAGCTGGTCAGTGGTCACAAGAGCTTCCAGCAGACCGGCGAGACCCACCTGGAAATCAGCTTCAACATTGTCTGCGCCAAGGACGGGACCGGCGGTCGTCGCTCGACGGTGTTCGCCAACGCCCTGCAGGACCGCTATGCCCTGAAGAAGCTGAACAACTCGGCGAGTCTCGGGGTCGGGGTCCTGGGGTCGGTATCGATGCCGATCGGCTCCACCGACGATTCGATGGTCAAGGTGGCCAGCGAGACGGTGTCGTCCGCCAAGTTCTATGAGCGCTACTTTGCCCTGTTGGAGTTGTTCCTGCCTGAGGAAACCAAGGCTGCCACCCATGTCGAGGACAAGCCCAAGGCCGATCTCGGGGTCCCTGAGAACAAGCCGGACAGCCAGGCCCAGCCCCCGGCCAAGGCAGAGCCCCAGCCTGCACCTGCTCCGCTGGCGTTGCCTTTGCCGGCCCCAAGTACCCCGGTGACCCCGGTTGCCGAGCCTGAGCCAAGCATGTCGCAGCCCGTGGTGCCCCCGGTGCAGGCGGCTCCGATAGTTCCGGTTCCAGCAAGCGAGCCAACGCCGGCAAGCGATGTGCTCGCTCCAGCGCCCGTCATTACCCCCCCTCCCGCCAGTACGCTGCCACCGCCCTCCGAGCCGATCCAGGCATTGCCGCGCTGAGGCGCCACGGCGATGGCGGTCCACCGCCATCGCAGCTTCCGGTCGCCCGGGCCTGGCTTTTCCAGCAGATACGTCCTTTGTCGACAGCGTCGCCGCTTGCCGCTCAAGCGGGCGATGGCGGCTGCCCGCTAAATTTTTCATGGGTCGTTACGTTTCAATGACAGAAATCTTGACCTAGGGGGTAGTATTTTTCCTGTCATCCCGGCAACTTATGCTGACCCTGGCGGCTAACGAGCGCAGGTCCATTCAATCAACGGAAAAGGAGTCTCCATGGACGATTACCAAGAAGAGCTGCTGGAGTACCAGGCTTTCGAGCTGGATCCTCTGGAACCCGCAGACGATGCCACCGAGCTGTAAGGCCGGTGGCTTTTTTTTAGCCGAACTGGCGGTGGCTGCGACGAAACTCCCCCGGAGTCTGGCCGTTCCAGCGCTTGAAGGCCCGCTGAAATGCCTCGGCTGAGGCGAACCCCAACAGATAGGCAATCTCGCCGAACGCCAGTTCGGTGTCGCGGATGTAAGTCATGGCCAGGTCGCGCCGGGTGTCGTTGAGAATCGCCCGGAACTGCGTACCTTCCTCGGCCAGCTTGCGGCGCAAGGTCCAGGTCGGCAGCTTCAGGCGCGCCGCCACTTCCTCCAGGTCCGGCTCCCGGCCACCGTTGAGCAAAGGTCCGAGCAACTGAATGATGCGTTCGCGCAGGCTGCGGGTGCGGGTCAGTTGCTCCAGTTCCCTTTCGCACAACAGCAGCAGGTGGCGCCAGGTACTCGGGCAGTGCTCGGGGTTGCGCAGGGCCAGGCTGGCCTGGTCCAGGCGCAGTTGGTTGTGCTCGGCGCCGAAGTGCACCGTAGCAGGGCCGAGCAGGGCATAGGCTTCGTGGTAGTCGGGCTGTTGGAACTCGATGTCGATCCGTTGCGCATGCAGCGCTTGCCCGGCCAGGTTGGACAACTGCTGCAACCAGCCGGAGATGATCGAGTCCACCACGAAACGGTTGTAGGCGTTGTATGGGCTGATGGAGTAGAAGCGCAGCCAGGCGCCGTCGGCGTCCTCGCAGAAGCTCGATTGACCGCGATAGTTGGAGCCGTACAGGGCTTCGAAGCGCGTCAGGCAGCGTGCCGCTTCACGCACGGTGGGCGCCTGGGCGGCGGTGACACCGGCCAGGCCCGCCTGGCTCAGGCGGCTGAGGCGGCCCATGCGCAGCCCCAGGGCTGGATCGCCGGTGAGCTGGATCGCCCCGTGGCCCAGGCGCATGTAGCGCGGGATCGACAGGCGCGCCCCGGCTTCGGCCAGGCGCGCGCTGTCCAATCCGTACTGCTCCAGCAGGGGAACAGGGTCCTGGCCATGGCTGCGGACCGCATCCGCCAGGCTATGGACGAAACCCACCGACAGGTCGCCCAGGCGCATCGGTGCGCTTCTCAAGGATCTACAGCCAGAGATTCAGCAGACGGGCGCCACGGCTGCCATCGTCGGCGAAGGTCTGGCCAGCGCTGCTCAGGAAGCTCTGGCCACTGGTGCCCAGGTCCCAGAACTGGCCACGCAGGAATACGCTGGCACCGCCGCTGGCCAGGCTCCGGGAGGTGCGGCTGGTGAGGGTCAGGTGCTGCCAGGCAGTGCCCTCGCTGGTATTCGGCGCGAGGGCTTCGAGGGCTGCGCTGTGGTCGCCGCGCCAAGGCTGCTCCCAGTGGCCCTTGCCCATGATGAAGGCCGGTACAGCCACCAGCTGTGCCTGCTGTGCGTCGAGCTTGCGGTAGTTCTGCGGATACCAGCTATCGCTGCCGATCAGTACCCCGAGACGTCCGGCCGGGGTTTCGAAGACCTGCGGCGCTGCCTCGGCATCGCCCTGGATATAGCCGCTCTCGGAGAGGCTGGGATAGATCTGGCGCTGCGGCTGGCCAATGGGCTGGCCATCGCTGCCGAACACCAGGGCGCTGTTGTACAGGGCGCCAGTACCCACCTGCAGGCTGCCCTGGTTGACGCTGGGGTCGGGAAGCACGATGGAGCCGGCCACCAGGGTCACCTGGAATTCCCGGGCCAGGCCGCCAAACAGCTCCTGGTAATCCCTGGCCATCTGCTGGGCTTTCATCCGCAGATGGGCGTCGTCCAGCCGGCTGGTGCCCTTGGCGGCAGCCAGGGCCTTGACGAACAGCAGCGGGTTGCTCACCGCCAGCCAGTTCATGGCTTCCTTCAAGGTGGTGGACTGGTACAACTCGTTCTTCTCGCCACTGACCATCAGCCAGGTACCGATATGTTCCGGCAGCACGACGATGGTCTTGGCATTCACCAGGCCGCGCTCACGAGCCTGCTGCAGGTAAGCCGCGAGCTTACGGTGCAGGCGCGCGCTGCTCTGGTAGTCAGTGGGAAACAGCTCCGGCTGGATCGCCAGCAGGTTGCCGTGGTCGGCGGGCACGCCATGGTCCACCGCCAGCGTGATGCGCAGGTCCGACAGGTAGTGCGCCCCCGGGCGGTCGCGGGTCCAGGCTCCATAGCTGCTGATGGCGGCGACCAGGGCCAGGGCGAGGATGATGTACAGAAGTTTGCGCATGGGAAAACAGTCGACAACCGTGTGCAGGATTCGTCGCCTAGGGTAGGGCGGCGACCGGCGCTTGCCAAGGGCCGCTGTACGTTTGGATCAATAACTTGTCAGTTACGGTCATTGAGCCTACAGCGGGTGTGCTTTTAGTCTGTGCCGCACTACCGACGGAAGCCGCAGAGCTTCCGCACCTACCGTGATAGCCCGATCTGGAGTGACGCCATGGCTGCTGCCCCGTACCCGCATTTGCTGGCCCCCCTCGACCTGGGGTTCACCACCCTGCGCAACCGGACCCTGATGGGCTCCATGCACACCGGCCTGGAAGAAAAGCCTGGCGGCTTCGAGCGCATGGCGGCGTATTTTGCCGAGCGCGCCCGTGGCGGCGTGGGCCTGATGGTCACCGGCGGCATCGGCCCCAACGATGAAGGTGGGGTGTATTCCGGAGCGGCCAAGCTGACTACCGAAGAAGAGGCGCAGAAGCACCTGATCGTCACCCGCGCGGTGCACGAGGCCGGTGGCAAGATCTGCATGCAGATCCTGCACGCCGGGCGTTACGCCTACAGCCCCAAGCAGGTCGCGCCGAGCGCCATCCAGGCGCCGATCAACCCGTTCAAGCCCAAGGAGCTGGACGAGGAGGGCATCGAGAAGCAGATCCGCGACTTCGTCACCTGCTCGACCCTGGCCCAGAAGGCCGAATACGACGGCGTCGAGATCATGGGGTCCGAGGGTTACTTCATCAACCAGTTCCTCGCCGCCCATACCAACCACCGTACCGACCGCTGGGGCGGCAGCTACGAGAACCGCATGCGCCTGCCGCTGGAGATCGTGCGTCGGGTGCGTGAGGCGGTAGGCCCGAACTTCATCATCATCTTCCGCTTGTCGATGCTCGACCTGGTGGAAGGCGGCAGCACCTGGGAAGAGATCGTGCAACTGGCCCAGGCCATCGAAAAGGCCGGCGCCACCATCATCAACACCGGCATCGGCTGGCACGAGGCGCGCATCCCGACCATCGCCACCAAGGTGCCGCGCGCCGCGTTCAGCAAGGTCACGGCCAAGCTGCGGGGTTCGGTGGGCATCCCGCTGATCACCACCAACCGCCTCAATACCCCGGAAGTGGCCGAGCAGATCCTGGCCGAGGGCGATGCCGACATGGTGTCCATGGCCCGGCCGTTCCTGGCCGATCCGGACTTCGTCAACAAGGCCGCCGCCGGCCGTGCCGACGAGATCAATACCTGCATCGGCTGCAACCAGGCGTGCCTGGACCACACCTTCGGCGGCAAGCTGACCAGCTGCCTGGTCAACCCCCGTGCCTGCCACGAAACCGAGCTGAACTACCTGCCGGTCCAGCAGATCAAGAAGATCGCCGTGGTCGGTGCCGGCCCGGCCGGTCTGTCCGCCGCCACCGTGGCCGCCGAGCGTGGGCACCAGGTGACCCTGTTCGATTCGGCCAGCGAGATCGGTGGCCAGTTCAATATCGCCAAGCGCGTACCGGGCAAGGAAGAGTTCTACGAGACCCTGCGCTACTTCAAGCGCAAGCTGCAGACCAGCCACGTCGAGCTGTGCCTGGATACAAGGGTGGATGTCGAGCAACTGGTCGCCGGCGGGTTCGATGAAATCATCCTCGCCACCGGTATCGCGCCACGGGTGCCGACGATTCCCGGGGTGGAACACGCCAAGGTCCTGAGCTACCTGGACGTGCTGCTCGAGCGCAAGCCGGTGGGGCAGAAGGTGGCGGTGATCGGTGCTGGCGGCATCGGCTTCGACGTCTGCGAGTTCCTCGTGCACCAGGGCGTGGCTACCAGCCAGGATCGCGAGGCGTTCTGGAAGGAGTGGGGCATCGATACCCGCTTGCAGGCTCGTGGCGGCATCGCCGGGATCAAGGCCGAACCCCATGCTCCGGCGCGCCAGGTGTTCCTGCTGCAGCGCAAGAAGAGCAAGGTCGGCGACGGCCTGGGCAAGACCACCGGCTGGATCCATCGCACTGGCTTGAAGAACAAGCAGGTGCAGATGCTCAACAGCGTCGAGTACCTGAAGATCGACGACGCCGGCCTGCATATCCGCATTGGCGAAGCGGGCGAGCCCCAGGTGCTGCCGGTGGACAACGTGGTGATCTGCGCCGGCCAGGACCCGCTGCGCGAATTGCACGATGGCCTGGTGGCCGCTGGGCAGAACGTGCATCTGATCGGTGGCGCCGACGTGGCGGCCGAGCTGGATGCCAAGCGCGCCATCAACCAGGGTTCGCGCCTGGCCGCGGAACTCTGATCCCTCCGGCTTCGGCAGCGGCCCTGTAGCCCC
>NZ_JBYSWT010000012.1:0-139246 GCF_058781435.1 Pseudomonas sp. FW507-12TSA | reverse complement strand
GCGGCCGAAGGCTGCGCCTGCCCCGCAGGGGCACGGTAATCTTCCATCCCAGCACCTTCCCGTTGGCCTCTGAAGGTACTGCGATTCCTAACCCGCCCCGTAGGGGCTCGGCGATCCTCGGTCCTTACATCTGCCCCTCGCCCCTGAAGGCCCTGCAGTCCTTTGCGCAGCCTTCGGCAGCGGCTACACGAAGCTTGTGTCGCAGGGGCGCGGCGATCTTGTCCAGGGTTGCTAGAATGCGCGCCCCCCTGTCTGCCGAGTTGCCAGCGATGTCCCTTGCCGAGTCCTTCGCTCATTTGCCCCAGGCGCCGCTACAGCGGCTGGAGCTGGATTGGCTGCACCAGGCCGGGGTCGAGGTGGCGGTACTGCGCCTGGACCTGATCGACCCGCTGATCAGCGGTAACAAGTGGTTCAAGCTCAACCACCACCTGCAGGCAGCGAGCCGCCAGGGCGCGCAGGGCATCATCAGCCTCGGCGGCGCCCATTCCAATCACCTGCATGCCCTGGCCGCCGCTGGCCAGCGTTTCGCCTTCGCCACGGTCGGGCTGCTGCGCGGGCAGCGCCAGGACACCCCGACCGTGCTCGACCTGGAGCGCTTCGGCATGCAACTGCACTGGCTTGGCTACGGCGGGTACCGGGCGCGCCACCAACCGGGCTTCTGGACACCCTGGCAGGCTCAGTACCCCGATCTGTACCCGGTATCAGAGGGCGGTGGCGGCCTGGCCGGTGCATTGGGCTGCGTGCCGCTGCTGGAGCAGGTGCGCTCGCAACTGCCGGCCCTGGGCTGGAGCGATTACCACGGTTGGTGGCTGGCCGCCGGTACGGGTACCACGCTGGCCGGACTGGTGCTGGCCGAGGCCGGGACGCACCCGGTGCATGGTGCCCTGGCGGTGCCGATGGACCACGGAGTGCCGCAGCAAGTCGCCGGTATCCTGGGGGAAGCCGGCAGGGCGCTCGAAGGTTATGCCTTGCTGGACGCCAGCCGTGGCGGCTTCGCCAAGGTGGAGCGGGTGCTGGAGGCGTTCATCGAGCAGACCGAAAAGGCCAGCGGCCTGCCGCTGGAGCCGCTGTACACCGGCAAGGCCCTGCTGGCCCTGCACGAGCAGATCCGGGCCGGGCGCTTCGCCCCGGGTTGTCGGTTGATCTTCGTCCACAGCGGCGGCCTGCAAGGGCGCCGCGGCTTCGCCGGTCAGGCCTGACCGCGCTGGCGCCACATCCGCTGCAGGGTGTTGTCGCGCATCACATAGTGGTGATAGAGCCCGGCCAGGGCATGCAGGCCGATCAGCCAGTAGCCCAGGGTGCCCAGCAACTCGTGCCAGCCCTGGAGCTGTTTGGCCAGGGCCTTGTCCTCGTGCAGCAGCAACGGCAGGTCCAGGCCGTAGAACATCACCTGGTGCCCCTTGGCACTGGTGGTCAGCCAGCCCAGCAGCGGCATGGCAATCATGAACAGGTACAGCGCCCAGTGCATCAGCGTTGCCAGCAGCCTCTGCCATTGTGGTGGCGTGGGCTGGATCCTTGGCGCCACGCCCTGGGCCCGGGCGAACAACCGCAGCCAGACCAGTACGAACACCGTCAGGCCGAGCATGAAGTGGGCTTCGGTGATCAGGGTGCGGCCACCGCTGCCCTTGGGGAAGATGCCGCGAAATTCGATACAGGCGTAGACCACGGCCAGCAGCACCAGCATCAGCCAGTGCAGGGCGATCGTCATGGTGCTATAGCGCGCCTCGGTGTTTTTCCACGGCATGGGGGCTTCCTCGGTCATCAGGTCTGAAGCCTCCGTTCTTGAGCGACGGAGTGCTTTAACTGTAAGCCGCTTTTTTTAGGTTTGCCTGGCGCACCGGGGGCTTTCGTCGCTTGGGGGTGGTTCTGGTCTCACGTCGATGAAAAAAAACGGCGACTGGTGAAAGTCGCCGTCCTGTCGTTCTTGATCGAAGGGCTTATTGTCCCTGGGGCATTTCTCCCCGGGCCAGGCGCTGGTTGATATCGGCGATCACCTGGGGCAGATCGGCGATAGTGTCGATCATGTAGTGCGGGCGCGATGGCTCGAACAGCTTGTGGATACGCTGGCGCTCGCTGGCCAGGGTATCGCTGGCCAAGGCGCGGTAGCCCTCGTAGCTCAGGCCCAGGGCGTTGCCCGAGCAGGTCAGGGCCACGGTCCACATCCCGGCGCGGCGGCCTTCGAGAATCCCCGGCACGGTGTCGTCGATCTTCACGCAGGCGGCGACATCGTCGATGCCCAGGGCGATCACGTTGGCCAGGGCCTGGGCCGGCCAGGGGCGGCCGTTGGGCACTTCGTCGGTGGCCACCACGTGGTCGGCGACATAGCCGTTGGTCGCGGCCAGGGCCACCACCCGGTCCATCACCAGCTTCGGATAACCGGAGCAGGAGCCGATCTTGATGCCTTGCTCACGCAGCTTGACAATGACCTCCAAAGCCCCGGGGATCAGGGCCGAATGCTCGGCGATCTTCTCGATCTGCAACGGCATGAAGCGCTCGTAGATGGCGGTGACGTCGGCGTCGGTCGGGGTGCGGCCGAAAGCCTTGCGGTAGCGCTCGGCCACTTGCGGCAGGTCGCACAGGGTGCGGATATGGTCCCACTTGCCCATGCCCATCGGGCCGCGGGCTTCTTCGATGGAGACCTCTACATCGAACTCGGCGAAGGCCTCGACGAAGATCTGGGTCGGGGCGAAGGAGCCGAAATCGACCACGGTGCCGGCCCAGTCGAGGATCGCGGCTTGCAGCTGGTTGGGGTTGGTGTAGTTCATCGTTCAAGGACCTGTACAAGAGGCGAGGACGGTCGTGCCCGGCGGGCACGGTGATGGGGCGATCAGATATCCAGTACTTCCATTTCCCGCAGCACCTGGGCCACGGCAGCGACCGCGGCCTGCATGCCGGCTCGGTCGACGTGGCCGATGCAGCCGACGCGGAAGGTCTCGACCTGGGTCAGCTTGCCCGGGTAGAGGATGAAACCCTTGGCCTTGACCCGTTCGTAGAAGTCCTTGAACTGGTAGCGCGGGTCTTGTGGGGCGTGGAAGGTAACGATGATCGGCGCCTGGATCGCCGCTGGCAGGAAGCTGCGCAGGCCCAACTCGCCCATGCCTTGCAACAGGGCCTGGCAGTTGTCGCTGTAGCGTGCCAGGCGTGCCGGCAGGCCGCCTTCCTCGTTGTATTGCAGCAAGGCTTCGTGTAGCGCAGCCACCACATGGGTCGGCGGGGTGAAACGCCACTGGCCGGTCTTGGCCATGTAGGCGTGCTGGTCGTGCAGGTCCATGGCCAGGGAATGGGCGTTGCCCGCCGCCTGGGCCAGGGACTCCTTGCGAGCGAAGACGAAGCCCATGCCAGGCACGCCTTCCAGGCACTTGCCGGACGCGGCGATCAGCGCATCGAAGGCGATCTCGCGGGCATCGATGGGCAAGGCGCCGAAGGAACTCATGGCGTCGATGATCAGGCGCTTGCCGTGGCGGGCGACCACCTGGGCGATCTCCGGCAGCGGATTGAGGATGCCGGTGCTGGTCTCGCAGTGGATCAGCGCCACGTGGCTGATGGACGGGTCGGCCAGCAGCAGGCGCTCGACATCGGCGGCGGTAGTGGGCTCGTCCTCGGCAGTTTCGAAGGTACTGAAGTCACGGCCGAGCACTTCGCAGATCTTCGCCAGGCGCTTGCCGTAGGCGCCATTGATCAGCACCAGGACCTTGCCGTCCCGCGGCACCAGGGTGCCGATGGCGGCCTCCACGGCGAAGGTGCCGCTGCCCTGCAGGGGTACGCAATGATGGCTGTCGGCGCCGTTGACGATGGCCAGCAATTGCGTGCACAGGCTGGCGGTCAGCTGGTTGAACCGTTCATCCCAGGAGCCCCAGTCCACCAGCATCGCCCGACGAGTACGGGCGGAAGTGGTCAGTGGGCCAGGGGTAAGCAGGATTGGCTCGGCGATGCTCATGCTGTGTCCTCGAAAATGATGGGAGCAAGCTACGGCAACTAAATTGCAATTTGCCTTATCATCAATCAAATTGTTTGTTGTTATGCCTGTCATAAGCGAGGCCGATAGATATGAATTTGTTCCAACTGCGTGCGTTCGATGCCGTGGCCCGTGAAGGCAGCTTCACTCGGGCTGCCGGACGCCTGTTCATCAGCCAACCGGCGGTCACCGGGCACATCAAGGCCCTGGAGGAGCACTACCAGATCACCCTGCTGCGGCGTACCGCCCGGCGGGTGGAGCTGACCGAGGAGGGCACCAAGCTGGCGGCCATCACCCGCGCCATGTTCGGCCTCGCCGAAGAAGCCCAGGCCATGCTCGAGGCCAACCGCCAGCTCTTGACCGGGCGCCTGGAAGTAGCGGCGGACGGTCCGCACCTGGTCATGCCGATGCTGGCCAGCCTGCGCGAGCGTTATCCGGGGGTGACCGTCAACCTGCGCCTGGGCAACGCCCAGGAGACCCTGGCAGCGCTGCTCTCGGAGCATGCCGACGTGGCGGTGCTGACCGAGGTCGAGGAGCGCAAGGGCCTGCACCTGCAGAGCCTCGGGCAGTCGCGGATGTGCGCCCTGGTGCCCCAGGGCCATGAATGGCTGGAGCTGGCCGAAGGCATCGCCATCGAGCAACTGGACCAGGTGATCATGGTGCTGCGCGAGCCCAGCTCCATCACCCGCCGCACCTTCGACGAGGCGTGCACCCTGGCCAAGGTGCAGCCCCGGGTGCTGCTGGAGCTGGACAGTCGTGAGGCGGTGACCGAGGCGGTGGCCGCGCACCTGGGGGTTGGGATCGTCAGTTCGCTGGAAGTGGGCCACGACCCACGGGTGCGGGTGGTACCGCTTCGTGGCGCGGGCCTGGTCAACCAGCACATGATCGGCTGCCTGGAGCGGCGCCGGGAGCTGCGGCTGATCCAGGCCTTCATCGGTCTGGCCCCGCAAGCCCGGTAGCCGCTGGCGCAGGTGGAGGTTCCAGGTGAGCGTACGCAAGGCCCTGCAGGCTCTCGCGCAGTTTCCACGTCAAGGTGTAGCCGCTGGCGCAGGCTGTGTAGCAGACGCGGCGCTGGAGGGTTCCAGGGCAAGGCCTTGCGGACCTTCGCGCAGCCTCGCCGTGGCTCGGCAGCGGCTACGGGTGGGACTGTTGGTTGTCGAGCACCAGGTCGAGGAAGGTGGCGACGATCCGCCGCGAACGCTGTTCGCGCAGGCACACCAGGGTCTCGGTCATGCGCTGCTGGCAGTCGACGATAGGCAGGGCACAGATCCGCGAGTCGGCACCGAACTCCGCCGCCGACACCACACCCACGCCGATACCCGCCACCACCGCCTCGCGCGCCGCTTCCCGGCCTTCGACCTGGATCGCCGGGCGGATCCGCAACCCGGCACGGTGCATTTCCGCCTCCACGATCTGGCGTGTCACCGAGCCGGTTTCCCGCAGCACCATGGGCGTATCGTCGAGATCGGCCAGGCAGATGGACTGGCGCTCGGCCCAGGGATGATTGCGCGAGACGAACGCCACCATCGGGTCATTGCACAGGGTCAGCGACCACAGGCGCTCGTCGTCCACCTCGCGTCCCAGCAGGGCCAGGTCGGCCTGGTAGCTGAACAGGCGCAGCAGGGATTCGTCGGTGTTGCCGGTCTCGATGCGCACGTTGATCCCCGGGTACAACTGGCAGAAGCGGGCGACCTGCGCCAGCACGTGCACTGGCGCATCCACCGCCAGCACCAGGCTGCCGGTCTGCAGGGCCTGGGAGTCCTGCAACAGTTCCTTGGCTTCCGCTTCCGCGACGAACAGGCGCTGGGTGATGGCCAGTAACCGCTGCCCCAGGTCGGTGAGCTGCACCGAGCGCTTGTTGCGATGGAACAGCAGGACGCCAAAACGCTCCTCCAGCTTGCGCACCTGGTCCGAGACGGCCGGTTGGGTCAGGTACAGGCGCTCGGCGGCCCGGGTGAAGCTGCCGTGCACGGCCACGGCATGGAAGGCTTTCAACTGCGCATGGGAAACCGACATGGCGAGGGCCTCTTACAAGCTGGGCTTATATTTGAAATACGATAAATCGATTTCATTTATTAATTGCTAATTGCTTCCATCTTTCAAGGCCCGGTGACCGGTCGGTCGACCGCCATCGGATCCTGGGGCCTGTGCGTGCGATCGCAGCCTCCCGCCCGGGAGCGCAACAGGCCCCGTCTGACCGGCAGCGCCCGCCACAAGGGCCCTGCCGCCGTGCTCAACAACAAAAAACACAGGCGTTTGCTTCGCATCCAGCCGGCACACTCACCCTGAGGTCAGAATCACGATGAACAAGCAGATCGGCACCATCAAACGTTGGCGCGTGCAGATTTTCGCCATCACCTGGATCGCCTACGCGGCGTTCTATTTCACTCGCAAGGCCTTTTCCGTCGCCAAGCTGGGGATCGCCGACGATCCCGACTTCACCCTCGACAAGATGGCCATGGCCAACCTCGATGCCATCTACCTGGCGGCCTACGCCGTGGGGCAGTTCACCTGGGGCATGTTCGCCGACCGCTTCGGCCCGCGGGTGGTGGTGCTGGGCGGCCTGTTGATTTCCGCTGCCGCGGCGCTGGTGATGGGCAGCTTCGCCACCTTGCCGATATTCGCCACCTGCATGCTGGTCCAGGGGCTGGCGCAATCCACTGGCTGGTCGGGGCTGTGCAAGAACATCGGCAGCTTCTTTCCCGCCGAGCAACGGGGGCGGGTCCTGGGCCTGTGGAGTTCGTGCTACGCCTTTGGCGGCCTGGTGGCCTCGCCCTTCGCCGGCTGGTGGGCCTACACCCTGGTGGGAACCTGGCATGCAGCGTTCATCTCCAGCGCGGTGGTGGTGGGCCTGACCGCGTTGTTGTTCTTCATCTTCCAGCGCAATACCCCGCAGGACGTGGGCCTGCCGGCGGTGGAGGAGGTGACGACGGCCCAGGAGCCTGCCCAGGGTTGTCGCCTTGGGGTCTGGGCGCCGCTGCGGGCGATCCTGCGTAATCGCACGGTGCTGGTGCTGGGGCTGGCGTACTTCCTGCTCAAGCCGGCGCGCTACGCGATCCTGTTGTGGGGGCCGGTGATCGTCTACGAGCAGATGCCCTCGGTGGGCAAGGTCGGCGCGGCGATCGTGCCCACGGCCTTCGAGCTGGCCGGGTTGCTGGGGCCGATCATGATCGGGCTGGCCTCGGACAAGCTGTTCGGCGCCCGGCGCATGCCGGCCTGCGTCCTCAGTTTGCTGGCCCTGACCCTGAGCCTGGGATTGTTCATGGGTGCGCTACATAGCGGCAGTGTGGCGCTGGTGGTGGCGCTGCTGTTCGTCATGGGCCTGACCCTGTACGGACCGGATTCGATGATCAGCGGCGCGGCGGCCATCGATTTCGGCGCGGCCGGGGCCGGGGCCACGGCGGCCGGGTTCGTCAACGGTTGCGGTTCGGTGGGGGCGATCCTCGGCGGCCTGTTGCCGGGTTACTTCGATACGGTGACGGTGTTCCTGCTGTTCGCCGGCTGCGCCCTGGTGGCGGCATTGTTGCTGGTGCCGTTCTGGAACAGCCGGCCCAGGGGGGGCGAGCCGGTGCCTGCGCAGGCCTCCAACGAACCCCTGCTGGCCAGGCCGGTGCGCTCCTGAGGTCCTCGCGCCGGGAGCCGCTGCTGCGCTCCCGGCAAGTCCGACAAGGGCCGGAGCTCGGCCGGCCACTGACTTTTTGGTCGATCAGGGCCCGGAGGACGTATAAACTTGCGCCTCGCGTCGGCCAAATCCAACTCGACGCCATAGATCAAAGAGAGTGAGTAATGGGCGCACAGTGGAAGGTTAAACACAAAGAAGCAGCAGCCAATGCCAAGGGCAAGATCTTCGGCAAGCTGGTGAAGGAGATCACCATCGCTGCACGCAACGGCGCTGATGTAGCCACCAACGCCCACCTGCGGCTGGTGGTCGAGCAAGCGAAAAAGGCCTCGATGCCTCGCGAAACCCTGGAGCGCGCGATCAAGAAGGGCTCGGGCCAGCTGGGCGAGACCGTGCAGTACCACCGCGTGACCTACGAAGGTTTCGCCCCGCACCAGGTGCCGCTGATCGTCGAGTGCGTGACCGATAACGTCAACCGCACCGTGGCGGAAATCCGCGTGGCCTTCCGCAAGGGCCAGCTGGGCGCCTCGGGTTCGGTGTCCTGGGACTTCAACCACGTGGGCATGATCGAGGCCTCGCCGGACACTCCGGACGCCGATCCGGAACTGGCGGCCATCGAGGCCGGGGCCCAGGATTTCGAGCCGGGCGAAGAGGGCGCGACCCTGTTCCTGACCGAGCCTGCGGACCTGGACGCCGTACAGAAGGCCCTGCCGGAGCAAGGCTTCACCGTGCTCTCGGCCAAGCTGGGCTACCAGCCGAAGAACCCGGTCAGTGGCCTGAGCGATGAGCAGATGGCCGAAGTCGAGGCGTTCCTCGAAGGCCTGGATAACCACGACGACGTCCAGGACATGTTCGTCGGCCTGGCCGGCTAAGCCGCGCCGCACGGTTCGTTCGCCGGCCAGTGGGCTCCCGCAAGGGGGCCTGCTGGCCGGCGAAGTCGTTTCTAGAGGTTGTCCAACTCGCGGATCACCTGCTCGAAAGCCGGGCGCGCCAGGACGTGCGGTTGCTGGCAACGTTGCACCAGTTCCCGCAGGCCCTGGTGCTGCGCCGGGGCCAGCGAGCCATCCTGGCGATCGAGCAATTCCTCCAGCAAGATGCCGAAGGCCCGTACTTCCAGGCGTTGCAGGGCCTGGCTCTGAGGTGTGTCGTCCTGGGCGTGGAACGATGCTGCGCCGAAGTCCCCCAACAGGCAATCGCCCTGGGCATCGAACAAGGTGTTGTGGCCATACAGGTCACCGTGGGTAATGCCCTGGGCATGCAGGTGGCCGGCCACCGAGGCGATGCCCCGGGCCATGCGCAGGATGACCGCGGCGCTGAATCTCGCGTCCTCCGCATAGACGTCCCGGGAGCAGGAGTCCAGGCTCGGCAGCGCGGCGAGGTTGGCATAGCTGGGGTCGATCAACTGCATCACCAGGCCGTCCTGGCCCTGGGGATGGTCGACGATGCGGCCCTCGACCCGGATCAGGTTCGGGTGCAGGCCGGCGCTGATGCAGGCGTGCATTTCATGTAGCGGTGAGCCGTCGCTGGTCATCTGGCCCTTGTACAGCTTGACCGCCACAGCCCGCGCTGGCTGCCCGGGAGCCTGCCACTGCGCTTGGTGGATCACCCCGGAGGCGCCTTCGCCCAGGCGCTGTGCCAGCACCAGTTGCTCCCAGGGAATACTGGGTGTGGATGCCAGGGCTGCGGCATCGACCTGGGATTCCAGTGGGTTGCCGGCATAGGCCAGCCAGGTCAGGCTCGGCAAGGCCAGCAGGAACGGCGGCAGTTCGGTCAGGCGGTTGGCAGCGATCCGCAGCAGTTCCAGGCGCTGGCACTGCTCCAGGCTTTGCGGCAGCGCGCTCAGGCGGTTGCCGGACAGCATGAGTTTTTGCAGCAGCGGGCGCCGACCCAGTTCGTCCGGCAGTTCAGTGATGCGGTTGTCGGTGAGGATCAGCCAGCGCAGCTGGGGCGGCAGGGCGGCGGCCGGAACCCGTTCGATGCGGTTGGCCTTGAAGCCGATCATGCTCAGGTGTGCACAACGGCCCAGGCACTCCGGCAGTTCGCTGAACAGGTTGTCCGAGCAGAACAGGATGCGCAGGTGGCTGAGGCGGTGCAGGTCGTCGGGCAGGCTGCGCAGGGCGTTGCCGCTGAGATTGAGGATCTCCAGGGAGTCGGCGAGATCGAAGATCTCCCGGGGGAACTCAGTCAGGCCACAGGACAGGTCCAGGCGCTTGATGCCGGCCAGCTGGCCGGCCCGCAGTTGGGCAAGGGTATCCATGAACAGCGTCAACACTCGAAAGCAGCAGAAGGGCGGGCAGGATAAAGGAGATCGGCGGTTTTTGCTGCCTGGGCGGTTTTGCGCCGACGGGCCAGGGGGCACTGGGTTTTCAGGAGCCTTAAGTTCAGAGCGGCTCACTCCCTGTTGGCTGGCGCAATCGGCAGTCAGGGTGAGGTCGATCCTGCGGCCGCTGCGGTCCGCCTGGAAGGCCCTGTCATCGGGCGCAAGGGGCGGGTCCCCGGCCTTTGCTCCAGCGCTGTCCAGCTCTGCGAGACTGTGCGCATGAATGGCCAGGCTCACGTCAAACGCCGATAGCACCTGCGGCTGGCCATCTTGAATGGCGCACTAACGCGCTTCTGCCAGAGGGACGATCTGTTCCCCGTCAAATGCTTGCATCGTGCAGTGCTTTAGCCAGTTGGCGAAATGCCGCGGGATGCCTGGGATTCCTGGCGCCATCCCGCATCGATTCCAGGCTGTGATGTTCAAGGGTCATTTTCACCGCCTTGGTGGAGGTCCTGCCCAGCGGGTTGCTCAGGTCGAGGTCGCTCTCCAGTGTCGCTATCAGGTAGGCGCCCTGGTGGCTCCACTGGTTGAAACGCATTACGTGCCGGTCATCGAGAATCACGGCGCCTTCTTTCTTGTCGCCCGAGAAATAAAACGCCAGTTGCGAAGGGGGAATGTTGTCCCGTGCCGCGAGGCGTTTCCTGTACTTGAGCATGGACGTCAGGCGGGCCCCGGGAGACAGGCTGAAGCCACTGCCGACCAGCTGACGATCACGGAAGTAGCACTTGAACCCCACCTCCAGTGTTCGCTGGTGATGGCGTGTCGCGCAGTTTTTTTCATACAGGTGGAAGTCCCGGGGATCGCCCACTCGTTCATAGCCTTTTGCCGCAAGTTCAGCGGCAGAGAAACGCTCCAGGCCAAACAGCGATGAATGCTTGAGCGTTGCATCCTGCAGGTGCAGGCAGACCAGTTCGGTAACGGTGATGGATCTCATGGGGCTACTCGGTCGAGTGGATGTTTGGGGCCGACTTCCTGCAACTGGCCAGGGCCCAGGGTGTAGTCCAGGTTCCGGGCCTTGTGATGAAAGTGATCCCGGGTCGACCCGGCGCGCGCTGCCGTTTGCCGATCGGGCCTGGCAGAACGCCAGCGCCATGGGATCGATGCAGGTGTTGGCGGTAAAGCGGCCAACGGTGATGACTCTGGTGGTTCCGGGGCGCCCACCTTAAAAGCACCGCAGCCAATTGATCAATGGAAATCCAGTCGTCCGGCGATCTCGAAAAGGCATGGCTGTGGTTGCGCAAGTGCCTGGGGCGGGCCCTGGGGCAAATTAATACGCAAACTGGCGGTTTTGGCCCGGGTTGCTAACCTCATGGCAGCTAATGCTTCTCATCAGGGAATCGAGGCCTTGAATGGATGTAAGGGTTTGGCAGTCATGAGCGCATTGCTCGGCGTAACGGCAGGAGCCGCTGACTTGCAGGTGCAGGTCCGGGTCGATGTGGCGCGTGGTTGCCAGTTGGTAGGGCAGCAGCGCGAGGCGGGGGCGGCCCAGCTCGGCACCCTGGACTTCGGCACCACCGCGCGCCTGGATGACGCCCGCGGCCCATTGGGTGCGGCGCTGGGTGGCAGCCGCCAGCCACGCCTGGAGTGCAATCCCGATACCCCCTACCAGTTGCGCATCGATGGCGGCCTGCACGGCGGCGTCGGCGAAGTGCGCTACCTGGCTGGTGCTGATTCTGCCGGCAAGCCGATCCCTTACCGCCTCTACCAGGACCCGGCGCGGCGTATCCCGTTGCCGGTCAATGTCCCGGTCAGTGGCCGGGTGCCGGATTCCGGCACGGTGGACCTGCCCTTGTACGGGCGTATCGAGCCCTTGGCCGAGATTCCGCGGGCCGGGGGTTATTCCGATGTGTTGAAGGTGACCCTGACCTGGTAGCCAGGGGCATCGACGCTGTCGCGGGGGATCTCGCGCAGAACAGGAACAGCCGCTGCAAGTGCACGGCTCAAGTGGGAGTCCTGATGGAACCGGGATGGGTGCAATGAAAGGCAAGGCCTGGACGATCATCGCCCTGGGTTCGCTGTGCCTGGTGGTCGAGGATGCGCAAGCGGCCATCAGCGGGCAGATCCAGGCGCGCCTGGTGATCACCGCCAGTTGCCAGGTCAGCAGCGGTGGTTCCGCCACCCACCCCGTCACGGATCCGGGCATGCTCGACTTCGGCCAGCAAGGGCCGACCTGGGTCAACCCCATCAAGGCCAGCCTCACCAACGATGCCGACGGCCAGTTGCAGGTGGCCTGCAATCCCTCGGTCACCGGTTTCACGGTGAGCATCAACGGCGGCCTCAACGGCGACGGCACGACCCGGCGCCTGAGCAACGGCCGCCAGACCATCCCTTATCGATTGTTCGTCGATGCCTCGGGTAGCGATAGCTACAGCATCGGCCAGCAGCGCAATTTCGCAGTGAGCAGCGGCAGCCGGATCCCCATTCCGGTGTTCGGCTCGGTGGTCGCGAATACCCGCGCGGTTCCGGCAGGGGTCTACACCGACACCCTGACCATCACGCTGGATTGGTAAACCACGAGAGGACGTACATCATGCACGCGCTTGTATCCCGAATCGGCTGGCCATTGCTGGGCCTGCTCATGGCCTCCACGGCCCATGGGGCGACCACGGTCACCGGCCAGATCACCTCGACCCTGATCCTCACCAGCAGTTGCCAGGTCAACGGGGTGGGCGGCACCACCGGCTTGAACTTCGGGGCCCTGAACTTCGGCACCACCAACAGCCTGTTCACCACCGCCAGCGGCCAGGTGCTGGGTGGCGGTGGCGGTGCCTTGTCGATCCTCTGTTCGGCCGGCACCACACCGAGCATCACCGTGCAGGGCGGCAGCAACGACGGCAAGTCCACCGGCGGCACCCGGGCCTTGTACGACGGGGTGGGCAACTACGTGCCCTATGACCTGTATACCGATGCCGGGCATTCGCAGATCCTGGCGATCAATGGGGTGATCGCCCTGGCGCCGAGCACCGGCGTGGCCCAGACGGTCAACATCTATGGCCAGGCAGTGGGCAAGGCCGGGCTCCCAGCGGGCACCTATACCGACACGGTGTCCGTGCAATTGACCTTCTGATGCCATGGCTCGCCATGGTCATGCGCTGCTGGCGCTGATCTGTGCCGCTGTCTGGCCCGGCTGGATCGCCGCGGCCACCAGCCAGAGTTTCCAGGTCAGTGCTACCGTCGTTGCCGGATGCCTGGTGGTGGGGGGCGCGAGCAACTACGGCAGCCTGGCGTTCGGTACGCAGTCGGCGTTGTCCACCGCCACGGTGAACGTGGCCCTGACCGGTGGCGTGCAGTTGCAGTGCACCCCGGGGGTGACCTTGAACATGACGGTGGACGGCGGCCAATACAACAACGGCGGGCGGAACATGCAGATTGCCAGTGGTACCGCCCGGGTTGCCTACAAGTTGTTCCGGGATGCGGCCTACAGCCAGAGCCTGGGGATCGGCCAGAGCGTGGCGGTGGCCTACAGCGATGCCAATAACATCAGCCTGCCGATCTATGGACAGGTGCAATTGCCGGGCAATCAGCCTGGGGGGACATACAGCGATGTGCTGCAGGTGCAGCTGTCGTGGTGATGGGGCGATTCAAGGACCAGCCGGCAGGCGGACAAGGAGTAGCAGTATGCGTTTATCTGT
Source organism: Pseudomonas sp. FW507-12TSA (assembly GCF_058781435.1). NCBI lineage: Bacteria > Pseudomonadati > Pseudomonadota > Gammaproteobacteria > Pseudomonadales > Pseudomonadaceae > Pseudomonas > Pseudomonas sp. FW507-12TSA. The sequence goes on along the minus strand of NZ_JBYSWT010000012.1, from coordinate 125,720 downwards.
ACGGGGCCTGCGGGCCTGCGGTTACCTGGTACTGGCCGGGCTGTTGTCCAGCGCCCCGGGAGCCTGGGCTGCCAGTTCGGTGTTGATCTGGCCCATCGACCCGGTGCTGGAGGCCGACCAGCAGGCCAGCGCGTTGTGGCTGGAGAACCGTGGCAGCGAGACCGCCAACCTGCAGATCCGGGTCTTCGCCTGGAGCCAGAGCGATTTTGCCGACCAGTACCAGAACCAGCGGGATGTGATCGGCAGCCCACCGGTGGCGAAGATCGAGCCCGGGCAAAAGCAGCTGGTGCGCCTGACCCGTACCCGGGACATCCCGCCGGGCCAGGAGCTGGCCTATCGGATCATCATCGATGAAATCCCTTCCGCTACCCCTCCAGGCCCCCAGAGCGATGCCAAGAGTGTGGCCGCGATTCGTTTCCAGATGCGTTATTCCGTGCCGCTGTTCGCCTATGGTGCGGGCTTGTGGAGCAAGGAAGACACCACCCGGGCCAGGGACCCCAAGAGCATCGGCGTGCCCAACCTCAGCTGGCGCAAGGTGAACGCCGATGGCAAGACCTTCCTCGAAATGCGCAACCAGGGCGCGGTGCATGCCCGCCTGACGGATGTCGCCTTCAAGCAGGGCGGGCAGAACCGCCCCCTGGCGCCGGGCCTGTTGGGCTATGTGTTGCCTGGAGCGGTGATGCGCTGGCCGCTCTCGGAAACCCTGGCCGGCGATTCGAACCTGCAACTGCGGGTCAATGGCGCGCCGCAGTTCCAGGACCTGCCACCTTCACGCTGAACGGCGCGAAGATCGCCGCCCGGATGTCGGCGGCAAGGAGGAGGCAAGGACGGAGGCGCGGGCGTTAGCCCATGCGCCCAGGGATGGAGAGGTCCATGGATGGACTTGAACCGCTCATGAGCCAGGATCCGGCTCGTCGCTCTTGGTACTGGAAAAGGCTGCTGGCTGGCTTGTGGGGCTTGCTGCTGGCGGCCCCGATCCAGGCTGGCGAGCTGCCTCCACCGCCCAGCAGCCTGGAGTCGATGGCCGATGCGCAACTGTTCCTGGAGTTGGTGATCAACCAGATGGATACGGGCAAGGTGGTGGCGGTGGAGCAACGTGCAGGGCGGTTGTTCATATCGGCCAGCGCCTTGCGCGAGACGGGCATCAAGCTGGCGCAGCAACTGGAGAGCGAAGTCGATCTCGAAGCCTTGCCGGGGCTGCATAGCGATTACGACAGCCAGGGCCAGCGCCTGTTGCTGAACGTACCGCCGGACTGGTTGCCGGAGCAGTTGATCGGCAGCCGCCAGGCCTATCCGCGGACCCCGGCCCTGAGCAGCTTCGGCGCGTTGCTCAACTATGACCTTTATTTCAACGACACCGACGACGGCGGCAGCTACCTGGCCGCGGGGAACGAGCTGCGGCTGTTCGATAGCTGGGGCACGCTCTCCAACAGTGGGCAATACCGGCGGACCCTGTCCGGGGCCCGCAGCGCTTCGCTGAACAACGGCTATCGGCGCTACGACACCACTTGGCGCTTCTCCGATGACGAACGCATGCTGACCTACGAGGCTGGCGACCTGGTCAGCGGCGCCTTGCCCTGGAGCAGCTCGGTGCGCCTGGGCGGGGTCCAGTTGTCCAGGGACTTCGCCGTGCGCCCGGACCTGGTGACCTATCCCTTGCCGCAGTTCGCCGGGGAAGCGGCAGTGCCCAGCTCGGTGGACCTGTTCATCAATGGCTACAAGGCCAGCAGCGCCGAACTGCAACCTGGGCCCTACACCCTGACCAACATTCCCTTCATCAACGGTGCGGGGGAGGCGGTGGTGGTCACCACCGATGCCCTGGGACGCCAGGTGTCCACCACCGTGCCGTTCTATGTCACCAGCAACCTGTTGCAGAAGGGCCTGACGGACTTCTCGGTGGCCGCCGGTACCTTGCGTCGCGACTACACCCTGCGGGACTTCGGCTACGGCCCCGGCGTGACCTCCGCCAGCCTGCGCCACGGCCTGAGCGACAGCCTGACCCTGGAAAGCCATGCCGAGGCCTCGCAGTCCCTGGCCCTGGGCGGGCTCGGCGGCAACCTGCGGCTGGGCCAGTTCGGGATCCTCAACACCGCCTTCAGCCAGAGCCGCTTCGACGGCAATGGCGGCCAGCAACTGAGCTTCGGCTACCAGTACAGTAGCCAGCGCTACAGCCTGTCCTACCAGCGCGTGCAGCGCCGCGACCGGTACGCCGACCTGACGGTGGTGGATAGCCCCTACACCAGCCTCAGCCAGCGCAGCGAGCAATTGACCCTGAGCCTGAACCTGGAGCGTTTCGGCAGCCTCGGCGCCGGTTACTTCGACGTGCGCGCCGCCGATTCGACCCGCACCCGGCTGCTGAACCTGACCTGGAGCAAACCGCTGTGGCGCAACAGCAGTTTCTACCTGTCGGCCAACCGCGAGATCGGCGAACGCCAGTGGGCGATGCAGGCCCAGTTGGTGGTGCCCTTCGACATGTATGGCAGCCTGAGCTTGAGCAACGAGCGCAGCAAGGCCGGGGAAAACCGCCAGCGGGTCAACTTCAGCCGCTCGGTGCCGCTGGAGGGCGGGCTGGGCTACAACCTCGGCTACGCCACCGGCGATGGCCCGGACTACCGCCAGGCCGACCTGACCTGGCGCTTGCAGTCGGTGCGCCTGCAAGCCGGGGTCTACGGCACTCGCGAGGCCGAGACGCGCTGGGCCGATGCCAGCGGTTCGCTGGTCTGGATGGACCGCGAGGTGTTCGCCGCCAACCGTATCGACGATGCCTTCGTGGTGGTCAGCACCGGTGGCTACAAGGACATCCCGGTGCGCTACGAGAACCAGCTGGTGGGCCAGACCGACCAGAATGGCCACCTGCTGGTGCCCTGGAGCAGCGCCTACTACCGGGGCAAGTATGAGATCGATCCATTGAACCTGCCGGCCAATGTGCAGAGCCCGAACGTCGAGCAAAGGGTCGCGGTGCGCCGTGGCAGCGGCTACCTGCTGGAGTTCCCGCTGACCCGGGTGATCGCCGCGAGCATCGTCCTGGTGGACGCTCGCCAGCAGGAACTGCCCCTGGGCAGTAGCGTCATCCACCAGCAGAGCGGGGCGCGGGCGGTGGTCGGCTGGGATGGCCTGGTGTACCTGGAGAACCTCTCGGCGCATAACACCCTGGAGGTCGGCCTGGCCGATGGCAGCCATTGCCAGGCGCAGTTCGACATCGACCTGGAGCAACAGCAGATCCCGCTGATCGGCCCACTGGCTTGCCAGTAGCCGCGTAGCCACCACAGGAGGACGACAGATGAATGGATTCAAGGCCGGCCGGGGCCGGGCATGGGGACGATGGGGCCTGGGCTTGCTGGCCTGGCTGCTGGCCCTGCCGGCCCTGGCGCTCTGTTCCACGGTCAGCACCACCCCTGCGGCGTTCGGCACCGTCAGCTCGATCCTGGTGCGCACCACCTCGCAACCGGCCTCCACCACCAATGCCGGGCTGCGGTGCACCGGCTCGCTGTTGTCGCTGCTGGTCACCACCGACCACTTCTACGCCACCATCACCTCCAGTACCAGTGGCATGGTCGGGCCCACCGGCGATGTCATCAACTACACCCTGTATGCCAACAACAGCACCAGCTATCCCATCACCCGGGGCGTGGCCTTCGACTTCGCGCGCAATTCGATCATCGACCTGCTGGGCCTGCTGGGCAGCCCCACGGTGGCCAAGACGGTACCGATCTACCTGGGCACCGTCACCGGCGGCAATGTCGCGGCGGGGGTCTATACCGAGAACCTGAGCATCTTCTGGAGCTGGAACTATTGCTCGGGGATCGGTGCCCTGGGTATCTGCCTGGGGCGGGATGTGGGCAGCGGCACCCAGAGCCTCACGGTGAACATGACGGTGTCCAACGACTGCGTGATCACCGCACCCAACATCAGCTTCGGCAGCGCACCGGTGATCAGCGCCTTTGCCACGGTCAGCGGGCAGACCATCAACCTGGCCTGTACCAAGGGCAGCGCCTACACCGTGGGCTTGAGCGACGGCCAGAACCCGATCAGCGTTGGCGGTCGGCGGCGCATGGTCTCCGGCGGCAACTTCCTGGCCTACGACATCTTCAAGAGCGCCGGAACCACCCGCTGGGGCAGCGTCGGCAGCGCCCGGCGTTCCAGTACCGATGCCGAGGTCAACCCCGGCAACGGCCTGGGCACCGGCAGCCAGGTGTTCAACTACAACGCCAGGATCTATACCGACCAGAGCACGCCGCCGGCCGGTACCTACCTGGATAACGTGGTGCTGGACGTGGGTTTCTGAGCGTCAGGCGCTTTCCAGCGGGCAGGGCTGGCTGGCGCGCGGGCGCTGCGGGGCCAGGCTCCACAGCCAGTAGCCCAGCGCTATCGCGTTGATGCCCGCGCCCAGCAGGCAGACGCCGGTCCAGCCGGCCCAGGCGTAGGTACTGGTGGCGGCGATGGAGCCCGCGGCGCTGCCGATGGAGTAGAACAGCATGTAGCCGGCCGCCAGGCGACTCTGGGCCTCGGGTCGCACACTGTAGATCAGGCTCTGGCTGGTGACATGCACGGCCTGCAGGCCCAGGTCGAGGCCGATTACCCCAGCCAGCAGGGCCCACAGCGACCATTGGGTCAGGCCGATGGGGATCCAGCAGAGCAGCATCAGGCCCAGGGCCAGGCCGCTGGTCCATTGCGCCAGGCCCCGGTCGGCCAGCTGTCCGGCCCGTGCCGCACCCAGGGCGCCGGCGGCCCCGGCCAGGCCGAACAGGCCGATCTGGGTGTGACTGAGCGACAGCGGCGGGGCGCTCAGGGGCAGCACCAGCGGCGTCCATAGGGTGGTGGCCGCGGCGAAGATCAGCATGGCCAGCACGGCCCGGTCACGCAGGATCTTCTCCTCCTTGAACAAGCACAGCAGCGAACCCAGCAGTTGCAGGTAGCCCTGGGCTGCCGCTGGTCGCTGCACGGCCGGCAAGACCCGCCACAGGGCCAGGGCCACCATCAGGGTCAGTCCGGCGGACAGCAGGTACACCGAACGCCAGCCCGCCAGGTCGGCCATGCCCCCGGCCACGGTACGCGCCAGCAGGATACCCAGTACCACGCCACTGGTGACCACGCCGACTACCCGCCCGCGTTGTTCCGGTTGCGCCAGGTTGGCGGCGTAGGCCACCAGGACCTGGGTCACCACCGCCAGCAAGCCGACGCCCGCCATGCCCAGCAGCAGCCAGGTACCGTTCGGCGCCAGGGCCACGACCAGCAGCGCCAGCACCGAGAGCAGGGTCTGGGTGACGATGAGCCGGCGGCGGTCGAGCAGGTCGCCCAGGGGGACCAGCAACAGCAGGCCCAGGCCGTAGCCCACCTGGGTCAGCGTGATGACGATGCCCACGGTGGCCGGGGCCAGGCCGAAGCTTTGGGCCATGGCGTCCAGTAGCGGCTGGGCGTAGTAGACGTTGCCGACCGCCAGGCCGCAGGCGGTGGCGAATAGCAGCACCACTTTGGATGAGAGCGTCGAGGCGGCGATGGTGGGCGAATCGGCAGGCATGGCAGGCTCCGTTTTGGTTGCTTTATGAAACCAGTTGTACGGTAATAATTTTGGTTTTATATTGCAACCAGTTTCCCGGGCTTATCGGAGTTTCCCAACCATGGTCAAACGCACCCGCCTGCAAGACGCTGAATGCCCGGTGGCGCGCTCACTCGACGCCATCGGCGATTGGTGGTCGTTGCTGATCGTGCGCGATGCCTTCGACGGTATCCGCCGTTTCGGCGAGTTCCAGCGCAACCTCGGCATGGCCAAGAACATCCTCGCCGCGCGCCTGCGAACCTTGGTGGAGCACGGGGTGTTGGATGTGGTGCCGGCTTCCGACGGCAGCGCCTACCAGGAGTACGTGCTGACGGATAAGGGCAAGGGCCTGTTTCCGCTGATCATCGGCTTGCGCCAATGGGGCGAGGCGTTTTTCTACGAGGAAGGGGAGGCGCATTCGCAACTGGTGGATCGCCAGACCCGGCAACCGCTGCGGGCGCTGGAACTGCGTTCTGCCGACGGTCGGCTGCTGGGGCCGGAGGACTGCCTGCGGATACCGGTGGCTTGAGACCGCGACGACTGCGCGAGTGGCTCGCGCAGTCGTGGGTTGCGCTCAGCGCAGGCTGTCCACCAGGTCGGCCAGGGTGCTCAGCACATCCTTGCCCAGCTGCATGGAGCGCTTGCCGGACCAGCCGGTGAGCGGGTTGGGCGCGTCGTCGTGGTCCTTGAACGGCATTTCCAGGGTCAGCGCCAGGCAATCGTATTTTTCCCCGACGGCATTGCAGGCCAGGGTCATGTTGGCCTGGCCGGGATTGTCGCGGGTATAGCCGTGGGTGGTCTGGAAGTCCCGGGTCTTGTGCTTCAGGTGGCTGCGAAAATGTTCTTCGAGCTTGGCCAGGCGCGGGGTGTAGCCCGGGTTGCCTTCACAGCCGGCGGTGAATACATGGGGAATCTCCTCGTCGCCATGGACGTCGAGGAACAGGTCGACCCCGTACTGTTCCATCTGCTGCTGGACGAACAGCACTTCCGGGCTGAGCTCCTGGCTGGCGTTCTGCCAGGCGCGGTTCAGGTCCTGGCCCTTGGCGTTGGTGCGCAAGTGGCCGTGGAAGGCGCCGTCCGGGTTCATGTTCGGTACCAGGTACAGGTCGGCCTTGGCCAGCAGGGCGTTGAGCTCGGCATCGTCGTGGCGTTGCAAGCGTTCGATCACGCCCTCCATGAACCACTCGGCCATGTGCTCGCCGGGGTGCTGCTGGGCGATGATCCACAGCTTGCGCTGGCCGGGGGCGCCGCTGCCCTTGCGCAGCAACTGGATGTCACGGCCTTCGACGCTCTTGCCCACGGCCAGCAACTCGGTGCCGGCCTTGGTCAGGGCCTGGTCGATCAGCCAGTCGTGACGGCCACGGCTGTAGGGTTCGAAGTAGGCGAACCAGGCGTGGGTCTGGGTGGCTTCGAGATTGAAGCGCAGGGCGTCGCCTTCGAAGATCGTCGGGACGCGAAACCAGTTCACGTGGTCGTAGGAGGCCACGGCGTGGTAGCCGGTCCAGGCCTTGTTGTAGGAAGACTGGCTGGCATTGGTCAGACGGAACCAGTGTTCCTGGCCGACATGCAGGCCGCTGACCTTGAAGTGAAACCACTGGAAGTGCGGGCTCTGGGTATCAGGGCGAATGGCCAGCTCTACCTGGAGCGGGTTGCTGGTGTCCAGCACGTTGATGTTGCCGCTGTCGAAGTCGGCGCTGATGTGAAAAGAAGAGTGATTGCCCACGGTCATGGTCGGTTCCTGAACAGGATTGTTGTGACCGCTACTCTACACATCGAAGGGGGTAAAAGAAGGGGGGCGTCGTCCTTGACGCCGATGAAGCTTAGTGTGTATGCGATTGATTCTCAAGCGCTACTTTAGGAATTGTGCGGCTTCCAGCACGGCCCTTTGCTTGCAAAAGGGCATTCTTTTGCTATCATCGCCGCCATTATTTTTGCGTCACCACGTCTTCATTAGCCTGAAGCCAAGCCAGCATGACTGGCAAAAAAAGACCCGGCGAAAAAGCCGGGTCAAAAACCGTGATTAGCCTGATGAGGAGATAATCCAGAGGTCCGACCTAAGGTCCTTTGGATCATCGACCGATCTCGCGATCAGTTGCTTGCAATAATAATCATTATCATTTGCAAGTCAAACGTTTTTCCCTGCCTGCTCGAATTTTTTTTCATCCTGGATTGCCCTGCACCCGTTTCGGGCTGGCGGGGTGTCTGCATTTCAAGCGATTTCATGCCGCTGGCCTTCCAGGGACTTGTCCACCAGGGCCTTGGCCAGATCGATCATATGCACCACCGAGAACGCCAGGTCCCGATTGGGCCCATGCAGGTTGTCGGCCGCGTCGTAGGCGGTGGCGGCCGCGCAGCGCAGCAGGTCGGAGGCATGGATCATGGCTTCCTCGCTGCTGAGGCTGCTTCTTATCTCGAAGAATTTCTCCTCCTTGTTGATGCTGCCGTGGGGCGGCTCCATAGGGTGGTCCATTGCTCGTCGCATTGCATGCTTGCCCGCAAGTGAGCTGAATGTGGCCTCTGTATCGAGTTCCGGCACGTCCTTGCTGCTTGTGTTCATGGGTTCTGCCTTGTCTTGAGAAAATGAAAAGAGGGGGCAGGCACAGATTAATACTTATTGTAATTGTGACGCCATTTCAAATACTACAACTTGTGTGTTGAGGCGGAAAATACACAACGTATTGTTCCGCCCATGGATAAATGGATCGAGTTGGTCAAGGCCAACATGAAAGGCCGCAAGGTCACGCAGGAGAAGCTTGCCGAGCGCCTGGGCATGTCCCAGGGCGGCATTGGCCATTGGTTGAGCAAGCGGCGCCAGCCCAAGATCGAAGACATGAACCGGGTGCTGGAAGAGATCGGCATGGGCTTTCTCGAAGTGGTGCTGGTGGTCCGCGAAAAACCCTTGGTCAATGACGATGGCGAGCCCCTGGAGCAGGAACCTTCGCTGGTGGATAGGTACAACCCGTACTTCCGTTATCCGGTCAGTGATTGGCGCACCGCCGGCGAAGTCCGTGAGGATGGCCAGCCGAGCTATGTGCCGGAGCGCTACGAATTGTCCGACTACCAGGCCCAGGGCGCGGCGTTCTGGCTGATGGTGGTGGGGGACGCGATGATCGCGCCCAGCGGCATGAGCATCAGCCAGGGCATGCTGATCCTGGTGGACCCGGCCATCGCGGCCGAGCCTGGCAAGCTGGTGGTCGTGCAGTGTCCCGGCAGCGCCGAGGCGCTCTTTCGCAAGTTGGTGCAGGAGGGCGGCCAGCGGTACCTGGCGCCGCTCAACCCGACGTACCCGAAGATGCTCTACAGCGATGAGTGCCGGATCATCGGCGTGGTGGTGCAAGCGACCGCGAAGTTCTGAAGACGCAGGCGCCCTCAGTCGACAAAGCCCCTTCCTGGTTTCAGGAAGGGGCTTTTTGCATCCGGGGCTAGCCCATGGCTGCGGTGGTGGTCGCAGCGTTCGCGCAGCCCGCCTGGCGGCGGGCCTTGCCCATCAGGCTGGCTGTTCCAGTTCCACCAGTGCACTGCCTTCGCTGACCATCTCGCCTTCCTGGCAATACAGCGCCTTGACGATACCGGCGTGGGGCGCGCGGATGCTGTGTTCCATCTTCATGGCCTCGAGCACCACCAGTTGCGCGCCGGCTTCGACGCTTTGCCCGGCTTCCACCAGGACCCGGACAATACTGCCGTTCATGGGGGCGGTGAGGCCGCCGTGCTGGCTGTGGCTGGCGTCGGCCGCGACGATCGGGTCGTAGGTCGTGATGCTGTGCATCTCGCCCTGCCAGTGCAGGTAGAGGGTGTCGCCGCGACGGATGGCCCGGTGCTCGCGGCGCACGCCCTGATGCTCCACCAGCAGGCGTTCACCCTGCAGGCGGTGGTCGGCGCCAAGGGTCTGCAGGTTGATGGCCCGGTCCTGGCCGTCGGCGCTCAGGTGCAGGGCGACCTGCGCCGGCAAGCCGCTGCGCCAGCCATCGACCGCCGCCCAGGGCGAATGCGGATCGTCCTGGCGCTCGCGCCGCACCAGGCTCTGGCTGTAGGCCTGGGCCGCAGCCTGCCAGAAGTCCTCGTCCAGCTCGCGGGCCGCCGGCAGCAGTTGCTCCTGGTAACGCGGAATGAAGCCGGTATCCAGTTGGGCCTCGGCGAAGGCCGGGTGGGCGATGATTCGGCGCAGGAACGCCAGGTTGGTCTTCAGGCCGCCGATGGCGAACTCGTCGAGCATGCTCAGCAGGCGCAGGCGAGCCTGTTCGCGGTCCTCGCCCCAGGCGATCAGCTTGCCCAGCATCGGGTCGTAGAACGGCGATACGCTGTCGCCTTCCTCGACGCCGCTGTCCACGCGCCGGCCAGGGCCATTGGCGGATTCACGATACAGCTCCAGGCGGCCGGTGGCCGGCAGGAAGTCGTTGCCCGGGTCCTCGGCGTACAGGCGCACTTCGATGGCATGGCCCAGCAGTGGTACCTGGCCCTGGGTCATGGGCAGGGTTTCGCCACGGGCCACGCGGATCTGCCAGGCCACCAGGTCCAGGCCGGTGATGGCCTCGGTGACCGGGTGTTCCACCTGCAGGCGGGTGTTCATCTCCATGAAGAAGAATTCGCCGCGGGCGTCGAGCAGGAATTCCACGGTGCCGGCGCCGACGTAGCCGATAGCCTGGGCCGCCCGTACCGCAGCCTCGCCCATGGCCTTGCGCAGCTCGGCGCTCAAGCCGGGGGCCGGGGCTTCTTCCACCACTTTCTGGTGGCGACGCTGGATCGAGCAGTCGCGCTCGTTGAGGTACAGGCAGTTGCCGTGCTGGTCGGCAAAGACCTGGATCTCCACGTGCCGGGGCTTTAGCAGGTATTTTTCCACCAGCATCCGCGAATCGCCGAACGACGACTGTGCTTCACGCTGGGCCGAGGCCAGGGCTTCGGCCAGCTGGCTGACGTCTTCCACCACCTTCATGCCCTTGCCGCCGCCACCGGCGGTGGCCTTGAGCAGCACCGGATAGCCGATGCGCTCGGCGGCGCTGCGGAAGGTTTCCAGGTCCTGGGCCTCGCCGTGGTAGCCCGGCACCAGCGGCACACCGGCGGTTTCCATCAGGGCCTTGGCCGCCGACTTGCTGCCCATGGCGTCGATGGCCGATGCCGGTGGGCCGAGGAAGATCAGCCCGGCAGCCTCGATGGCCCGGGCGAAACCGGCGTTCTCGGAAAGAAAGCCATAACCGGGGTGGATGGCCTGGGCGCCGCTGGCCTTGGCGGCGGCGATCAGCTTGTCGATCTGCAGGTAGCTTTCGCTGGCCTTGCTGCCGCCCAGGTCCACGCGGATATCCGCTTCACGGCTGTGGCGGGCATCGCGGTCGGTGGCGCTGTGCACGGCCACGGTGGTCAGGCCCAGGGCCTTGGCGGTGCGCATCACGCGGCAGGCGATCTCGCCACGGTTGGCCACCAGCAGGGTATCTAGGATCGGCGCGCTCATCAGCGGGACTCCTTGGTCGTGGTCTCGGTCTGCCAGCTGGGCGGGCGTTTCTCCAGGAACGCCCGCAGGCCTTCCTGTCCTTCGGGGCTGACGCGGATCCGCGCGATGGCGTTCTCGCAATAGCGTCGCAGGGCGGTGGTCAGGGCGCCGTTGCCCACTTCGCGCAACAGGTCCTTGCTGGCACGCATGGCCTGGGGGCTGTTGAGCAGCAGGTTGTCGATCCAGCGGGTGACGTGCTGTTCCAGATCTGCCGCCGGGTAGCTCTCGGCCAGCAGGCCGATGTCCCGCGCACGCGGGCCGTCGAAGCGCTCGGCGGTCAAGGCATAGCGCCGGGCAGCGCGTTCGCCGATGGCCTGGACCACGAACGGGCTGATCACCGCCGGGGCCAGGCCGATGCGCACTTCCGACAAACAGAATTGTGCGTCGTCGCTGGCGATGGCCATGTCGCAGCAGCTGATCAGGCCCAGGGCGCCGCCGAAGGCCGCACCTTGCACCACGGCCAGGGTCGGGATCTTCAGCTTGGCCAGGTTGTACATCAACTCCGCCAGTTCCCGGGCGTCGTCGAGGTTGGTGTTGTAGTCCAGCTCGGCCGACTGCTGCATCCAGGCCAGGTCGGCGCCGGCGCTGAAATGCCGGCCACGGCCGCGCAGCAGCAGGAAGCGCAGGCTGGGATCGCCTTGCACCTGGTCCAGGGCCAGGATCAGCTCGCGGATCATCTCGGCGTTGAAGGCGTTGTTCTTTTCTTCACGGCTGAGCCACAAGGTGGCGAAGCCACGAGGGTCGCGCAGCAGTTCCAGGGTATTGAAATCGCTCATGATCTTCTCGCGCAGGATTACATGCGGAACACGCCGAAACGGCTCTGTTCGATAGGGGCGTTGAGGGACGCGGACAACGCCAGGGCCAGCACCTCGCGGGTCTGCGCCGGGTCGATGACGCCGTCGTCCCACAGCCGGGCGCTGGAGTAGTAGGGGTGCCCCTGGTGCTCGTACTGGTCGAGGATCGGTTGCTTGATCTGGGCTTCCTGGGTCGCGTCGAACCCCTGTCCGCTACGTTCCGCCTGCTCGCGCTTGACCTGTACCAGCACGCCGGCGGCCTGCTCGGCACCCATCACGCCGATCCGCGCGTTGGGCCACATCCACAAGAAGCGTGGATCGTAGGCGCGGCCGCACATGCCGTAGTTACCGGCACCGAAGCTGCCACCGATGATCACGGTGAATTTCGGCACCTGGGCGCAGGCCACCGCCGTCACCAGCTTGGCGCCATGCTTGGCGATGCCGCCGGCCTCGTATTTCTGCCCCACCATGAAGCCGGTGATGTTCTGCAGGAACAACAGCGGGATGCCGCGCTGGCACGCCAGTTCGATGAAGTGCGCGCCTTTTTGCGCGGCCTCGGCGAACAGGATGCCATTGTTGGCCAGGATCGCCACCGGGTAGCCGTGCAGGTGGGCGAAGCCGCACACCAGGGTGGTGCCGAACAGCGCCTTGAATTCATCGAACAACGAACCGTCCACCAGGCGCGCGATGACTTCGCGCACGTCGAACGGCTGCTTGGGATCGGCCGGCACCACGCCATACAGCTCATCCCGGGCATACAGCGGGGCGATCGGCGTGCGTTGCTGCAACTGGCCCTGCTTGTGCCAGTTGAGGTTGGCCACGCTACGGCGCGCCAGGGCCAGGGCGTGCTCATCGCTCTCGGCATAGTGGTCGGCCACGCCGGAAACCTTGCAGTGCACGTCGGCACCGCCCAGGTCCTCGGCGCTCACCACCTCGCCGGTGGCGGCCTTCACCAGCGGCGGGCCGGCGAGGAAGATAGTGGCTTGCTCGCGGACCATGATCGCTTCGTCGGCCATGGCCGGTACGTAGGCGCCGCCGGCGGTGCAGGAGCCCATGACCACGGCGATCTGCGGGATGCCCTGGGCGCTCATGTTGGCCTGGTTGAAGAAGATCCGCCCGAAGTGCTCGCGATCCGGGAACACTTCGTCCTGGCGGGGCAGGTTGGCGCCGCCGGAGTCCACCAGATAGATGCATGGCAGGCGGTTCTGCAGGGCGATGGTCTGCGCGCGCAGGTGTTTTTTCACGGTCAGCGGGTAGTAGGAGCCGCCTTTGACCGTGGCGTCGTTGGCCACGATCATGCACTCCACGCCTTCTACCCGGCCGATACCGGCGATCACCCCGGCAGCGGGCACGTCCTCGCCGTAGACCTCGTAGGCCGCCAGCGGGCTGACCTCCAGGAACGGCGAACCGGGGTCGAGCAGGCGGTTGATCCGCTCGCGGGGCAGCAGCTTGCCGCGTGAGGTATGGCGTTCCTGGGCCTTGGCGCCGCCGCCTTGCTGGACCTGGGCCAGCAGGGTATGGAGGGCGTCGACCTGGGCCGCCATGGCGCTCCAGTTTTGCGCGAACTCTGGTGATTTAGTGTTCAACTGTGACTTCAGGATCATCATGACTCCTCGCGCAGAATCAAGCCTCAAGCTTCAAGCTGCAAGAATGTTCAGTGTTGTGGCTGCAAGCGCGCATCGCTGTTTGTCTTGCTGCTTGTAGCTTTCTGCTTGAAGCTGCTTCAGCGGGTTTCGTTGAACAGTTCGCGGCCGATCAACATGCGGCGGATTTCGCTGGTGCCGGCACCGATCTCGTAGAGCTTGGCGTCGCGTAGCAGGCGGCCGGCCGGGAATTCGTTGATGTAGCCGTTGCCACCCAGGATCTGGATCGCATCCAGGGCCATCTGGGTCGCACGTTCTGCGGAGTAGAGGATCACCCCGGCGGCATCCTTGCGGGTGGTCTCGCCACGCTCGCAAGCCTGGGCCACGGCGTACAGGTAGGCGCGGCTGGCGTTGAGCTGGGTGTACATGTCGGCGATCTTGCCCTGGATCAGCTGGAACTCGCCGATGCTCTGGCCGAATTGCTTGCGGTCGTGGATGTAGGGCACCACCAGGTCCATGCAGGCCTGCATGATCCCGGTCGGGCCGCCGGAGAGCACCACGCGCTCGTAGTCCAGGCCGCTCATCAGGACCCGCACGCCGCCGTTGACTGCGCCCAGCACGTTCTCTTCCGGCACTTCGACGTCATCGAAGAACAGCTCGCAGGTGTTGGAACCGCGCATGCCCAGCTTGTCGAACTTGTTGCTGCGGCTGAAGCCTTTCCAGTCACGCTCGACGATGAACGCGGTGATGCCGTGGGGACCCTTTTCCAGGTCGGTCTTGGCGTAGATCACATAGGTGTTGGCGTCGGGGCCGTTGGTGATCCAGGTCTTGCTGCCGTTGAGTACGAAGCGGTCGCCGCGCTTGTCGGCGCGCAGCTTCATCGACACCACGTCGGAGCCGGCGTTGGGTTCGCTCATGGCCAGGGCGCCGATGTGCTCGCCGCTGATCAGCTTGGGCAGGTACTTGCTCTTTTGCTCGTGGTTGCCGTTGCGGTTGATCTGGTTGACGCACAGGTTGGAGTGGGCGCCGTAGGACAGGGCCACCGAGGCCGAGCCGCGGCTGATTTCCTCCATGGCCACCACATGGGCCAGGTAACCCAGGCCGGCACCGCCGTATTCTTCCGGCACGGTGATGCCCAGCAGGCCCATGTCGCCGAACTTGCGCCACATGTCGGCGGGGAACAGGTTGTCGGCGTCGATCTGTGCCGCCCGGGGCGCCAGTTCCGCCTTGACGAAGGCCTGGACTTGTTGACGCAGCATGTCGATGGTTTCACCGAGGGCGAAGTTCAGGGTCGGGTAACTCATGGCGGGGCACCTTCAAAATTTGTTTTTGTCGAGGGAACGAGACGCGGAGAGCAGCGCTGCCAGGCTCTCACCTTTACGTTAACGTAAACCTGCCTCGGATGGCTGTCAATCACCCTTTACGTAAACGTCAACTTGCGCCAGAGTAACCGGGCTTTCGCTTGGAGCCCGGCTTGTTCGCGCCATCGGCCTGGCTCCTGAACACCCACTAATAAAGACAATAGGGGGCGTCATGGAACACTCGGGTTCCCAGCCGGATCGCAGCTATACCCGTGGTACGCAAGACCGCGCCTTGCTGGCGCAGACCATTGGCCAGGCCTTCGACAACACCGTTGCCGCCCATCCCCAGGGCGAGGCGCTGGTGGTCCGCCACCAGCAGTTGCGCTACACCTGGCAGCAACTGCGCGAGACGGTCGACCTGCATGCCCGGGCCATGCTGGCCCTGGGGCTCAATACTGGCGACCGCCTGGGGATCTGGGCCCCCAATTGTGCCCAGTGGTGCATTGCCCAGTTCGCCAGCGCCAAGATCGGTGTCATCCTGGTGAACATCAACCCGGCCTATCGCGCCGCCGAACTGGAGTACGTGCTCAAGCAGTCCGGCTGCCAATGGCTGATCTGCGCCGGGGCCTTCAAGACTTCCGATTACCACGGCATGCTCCAGGGGTTGCTGCCGGAACTGGCCGAACAGTCCATTGGCCAGTTGCACAGTCAGCTGCTGCCAGAGTTGCGCGGGGTGATCAGCCTGGACGCCCGGCCACCGTCGGGCTTCCTGCCGTGGTCGCAGCTCAGCGACCTGGCCGCCGGCGCCAGCGCCGAGCAGTTGCAGGCCCGCCAGGACAGCCTGGATTTCGACCAGCCAGTGAATATCCAGTACACCTCCGGCACCACCGGCTTCCCCAAGGGCGCGACCCTGAGCCACTACAACATCCTCAACAACGGCTACATGGTCGGTGAGAGCCTGGGCCTCACCGCCGCCGATCGGCTGGTGATCCCGGTGCCGTTGTATCACTGCTTCGGCATGGTCATGGGCAACCTGGGTTGCATCACCCATGGCAGCACCATGATCTATCCCAACGATGCCTTCGACCCGCTGCTGACCCTGGGGGCCGTGGCCGAGGAGCGGGCCACCGCGCTGTATGGCGTGCCTACCATGTTCATCGCCATGCTCGACCAGCCCCGGCGCCACGAGTTCGATCTGGCGAGCCTGCGCACCGGGATCATGGCTGGCGCCACCTGTCCGATCGAAGTGATGCGCCGGGTGATCAGCGAGATGCACATGAGCCAGGTGCAGATCGCCTACGGCATGACCGAGACCAGCCCGGTGTCGCTGCAGACCGGACCTGCCGACGAGCTGGAACTGCGGGTGACCACCGTGGGCCGGACCCAGCCGCACCTGGAAAGCAAGATCATCGACGAGGCCGGCAACGTGGTGCCGCGAGGCACCATCGGCGAGCTCTGTACCCGGGGCTACAGCGTGATGCTCGGCTACTGGAACAATCCCGAAGGCACCCGGGAGTCCATCGACCCGGCCGGCTGGATGCACACCGGCGACCTGGCCACCATGAACCCGCAGGGCTACGTGTGCATTGCCGGGCGTAACAAGGACATGATCATCCGCGGTGGCGAGAACATCTATCCGCGGGAGCTGGAGGAGTTCTTCTTCACCCATCCGGCGGTGGCCGATGTACAGGTGGTGGGGGTGCCATGCGCCCGTTACGGCGAGGAGATCGTGGCCTGGATCAAGTTCCATCCCGGACACGCGGCCAACGAACTGGAGTTGCAGGCCTGGTGCAAGGAGCGCATCGCGCACTTCAAGACGCCGCGTTACTTCAAGTTCGTCGAGGAGTTCCCGATGACCGTCACCGGCAAGATCCAGAAATTCCGCATGCGGGAAATCAGCGCCGAGGAACTGCGCGAGCACCTGGGCAGGGGCTGATCGTCTTGGGTGCGTGCATCGGTCCCGGTGCACGCAGCTGGGGCGGGCAGGGTGCAAAACACGAAAGGCAGGAAGCACAAAGGGGAGCCGAGGCTCCCCTTTAATTTGTCGTTGCGTGCTCTTTTTTTATTATTGAGGGTCGGCCTGTTGTTGTTTTTGTCGACCGTGGCCCTTTACCGCTGTTTTGGGCGATCCCCATCCGGGATCAAGAGCAAACGTATTTTTTTGAGCGCTGATCCAATGTGTCGCCAAGGCGATCCAACCGGTTCGGGAGCTACCTCGAGGGTAGTTTTATTGTTCTCTGACCGATTGCGGATGGCTCTTGCAAGCCGTCCCGCACAGTGCACCTTCTCCAAAAAAATCTGTTAGCTGCGTCTCTGCCGTGTTGTTTTTGTTATGTCAGAGTCGTTTCGTCTTATTTTTATTAGGTTTGCAGCTTTTTATTCTTGTTATGCCATAGAGATAGCAGAAGCCGTGCCAACTTTTTAAATTTCTTTAAAATCAATGGTTTAATGATTTTGTAGGACAATCTGTTCCGCAAAAAAATCAACAAACTGTTTCCGTGTTACTCGTTCCCGCCCCATTCCAGAGCGGCCGGTAACACACCGGCCGCACACTCTGCTCAGCTGGCACTGCGCGCCTTGGCCACCCGCGAGCCGGTGGCCCGGCCGAGCACTTCGCTGATGCGGTTACCGGCTGCGATCAGGCGGTCCATGTCGATACCGGTGTGGATCCCCAGGCCGTCGAGCAGGTAAAGCACGTCCTCGGTGGCGACGTTACCGCTGGCGCCCTTGGCATAGGGACAGCCGCCCAGCCCGGCCACGGAGCTGTCGAACACCGCGATGCCTTCTTGCAGGCTGGCGTAGATATTGGCCAGGGCCTGGCCATAGGTGTCGTGGAAGTGCCCGGCCAGCTTGTCCCGTGGGACATTCGCGGACACTGCTTCGAACATCCGCCGGGTAGCGCCGGCGGTGCCGGTACCTATGGTGTCGCCCAGGGACACTTCGTAGCAGCCCATGGTGTACAGCTCGCGGGCCACCAGGGCCACTTGTTCGGGGGCGATCGATCCTTCATACGGACAGCCCAGCACGCAGGACACATAGCCGCGCACGCTGATGCCGTGCTGCCGGGCGGCCTCCATGATCGGCGCGAAGCGTTCCAGGCTCTCGCTGATGGAGCAATTGATGTTGCGCTGGGAGAAGGCTTCCGAGGCGGCGGCGAATACCGCGACTTCCTTGACCCCGGCCGCCAGGGCATCCTCGAAACCGCGCAGGTTCGGTGCCAGGGCGCCGTAGACCACCCCCGGCTTGCGCTGGATGCGGGCGAACACTTCGGCCGAGCCGGCCATCTGCGGCACCCACTTGGGCGAGACGAAACTGCCGACTTCTATATAGCCCAGGCCGGCCTCGGTCAGGGCGTCCACCAGGCGCACCTTGTCGTCGACGCTGATGGGCTGGGCTTCGTTCTGCAGGCCGTCGCGGGGGCCGACTTCGACCAGGCGTACATGGCTGGGGAGGGACATGGGGTTCACCTTCTCTCAAGTGATGACTGGGAGCGCTGCGCACCGGGTGGTCGCGGGCGTCATTGGGCGGTGTTGTTCTGACTCTGGAGGGTCTGTTGCAGCGCCTGGGTGCAGCGCTCCTCGGCGGTATCCAGTTCCAGTTTCATCTGTTCGATGTCCAGTAGTTGCTGTTCGAGCTGTTCGCGGCGCTCGGCGATCTTGGCCAGCATGCTGTGCAGTTGCTTGAGATTGCCGCTGGAAGGGTCGTAGAGCTCGATCAGTTCGCGGCATTCGGCCAGGGAGAAGCCGATGCGCTTGCCCCGCAGGATCAGTTTCAGACTGACCTTGTCCCGTGGCGAATAGATGCGCTCCTGGCCCCGGCGCTCGGGGGCCAGCAGGCCTTGCTCCTCATAGAAGCGAATGGCCCGGGTGGTGATGTCGAGCTCGCGGGCGAGGTCGGAAATGCTGTAGGTCTGGCTGCTCATGGAGGCGCTCAAGGTAGGACTTGGCGCTAAGCTAAAGGCAGGTTGACGTATACGTCAAGCAATGCCCTTGCATCGAAGGTACGCTCCTGGCGGCCCGGCCCGGAAGCGGATCCGCCGGCGGTTCGCGTTCAGACTGCTTGCTGGTCGAGTTTTTTCTCGTGAGCGGCGACCTGCTGGCACAGCTCGATCATCTGCTCGCGCATCCAGCGGTTGGCCGGGTCCTGGTCGGTGCTTTCGTGCCAATAGAGATGGGTTTCCACTGGCGGCACGTCGTTGACCGGCAGGTTGAAGGCCTGCAAGTCGTGGCGTCTTGCAAAACGCGCCGGCACGGTCATGACCATGTCGGTCTGCTGCAAGACCAGGGAGGCCATCAAGTAATGCTGGGAGCGCAGGGCGATCTTGCGCTGGATGCCCATCTTGCCCAGGGCCAGGTCCACATGGCCGAGGCCGCTGCGACGGCTGGAAATATGGATATGGGTCAGGGACAGGTAGTCGTCCAGGGTGAACTTTTCCTTGCCCGCCAGCGGATGGCCCTTGCGCATGGCGCAGACATAACGGTCTTCCATGAGCTTGACGTGACGCACCTGGGGGTCGGTGTTGAGCGGCGCATCCACGGCGAAATCCAGGCGTCCGGCCGCCAGTTCCTTGGTGGTTTCCCGGCGCTTGGAGAGGAAGCTCTCGATCGCCACCGTTGGTGCCAGGCGCCGCAAGCGCTGGAACAGCGGCGGCAGGATCACCGCCTCGGTCAGGTCGGTCATGCTGATGCGGTAGGTCTTCACCGCCTGCAGGGGGTTGAAGATCCGGCTCTCCTGGACCGAGACCCGCAGCAGCGACAGGGCGTTGCGCACCGGCCCGATGATGTTCTGCGCCATGGGAGTCGGCACCATGCCCTGGGCGGTCCGGACGAACAGCGGGTCATTGAAGGTTTCGCGCAGGCGGGCCAGGGCGTTGGACACCGCCGGCTGGGTGATGCCGACGATCTGGCCGGCGCGGGTCAGATTGGCTTCGGTGTAGATCGCGTCGAAAACGATGAAGAGGTTGAGGTCGACCTTGCTCAGATTCATGGCGCTGCACTCTTATTGTTGGCCTCGCAGAGGGGCCATTGGGGCACGTGAGGGGGCGGCTTGGAAGCCTGCAGAATCAGCCGATCATATATCGGTGATGAATGTTAATACATGCTGAGAATAGGCTAGGTAAATTTTCGTAGCTGAACTAGCATCGATTTCAGTCCCTCCACACCCGTTTTCACAGAGGTAGAGCTGCCCATGGAATTCGCCTATTCCCCCAAGGTCCAGGAACTGCGTGAGCGCGTCACCGCGTTCATGGATGCCTATGTTTATCCGGCTGAAGCGGTCTTCGAGCGCCAGGTTGCCGAAGGCGACCGCTGGCAGCCGACCGCCATCATGGAAGAGCTCAAGCTCAAGGCCCAGGCCGAAGGGTTGTGGAACCTGTTCCTGCCCGAGTCCGAGCTGGGGGCCGGGCTGACCAACCTGGAATACGCGCCGCTGGCGGAAATCATGGGGCGCTCGATGCTCGGTCCGGAACCGTTCAACTGCTCGGCCCCCGACACCGGCAACATGGAAGTACTGGTGCGTTATGCCAACCAGGAACAGAAGCAGCGCTGGTTGCAGCCGTTGTTGCGTGGCGAGATCCGTTCGGCCTTCGCCATGACCGAGCCGGACGTGGCCTCGTCCGACGCCACCAACATGGCGGCCCGGGCGGTGCGCGATGGCGACGAGTGGGTGATCAACGGCAAGAAATGGTGGACCTCGGGCGCATGCGATCCGCGCTGCAAGATCCTGATCTTCATGGGCCTGAGCAACCCGGATGCGCCGCGCCACCAGCAGCACTCGATGATCCTGGTGCCGGTGGACACCCCCGGGGTGAAGATCATCCGCCCGCTGCCGGTGTTCGGTTACGACGACGCTCCCCACGGTCACGCCGAGGTGGTGTTCGACAACGTCCGCGTGCCCTATGAAAACGTGCTGCTGGGCGAGGGCCGGGGCTTCGAGATCGCCCAGGGGCGCCTGGGCCCGGGCCGCATCCACCACTGCATGCGCTCGATCGGCATGGCCGAGCGCGCCCTGGAATTGATGTGCAAGCGTTCGGTGAACCGTACCGCGTTCGGCAAGCCACTGGCGCGGCTGGGGGGCAACATTGACAAGATCGCCGACTCGCGGATGGAGATCGACATGGCGCGCCTGCTGACCCTCAAGGCCGCCTACATGATGGATACCGTCGGTAACAAGGTGGCCAAGAGCGAGATCGCCCAGATCAAGGTGGTGGCGCCGAACGTGGCCCTGCGGGTGATCGACCGGGCGATCCAGATCCATGGCGGGGCCGGTGTTTCCAATGACTTCCCGCTGGCCTACATGTATGCGATGCAGCGTACCCTGCGCCTGGCCGACGGCCCGGATGAAGTGCACCGGGCGGCAATCGGCAAGTACGAGATCGGCAAATACGTGCCCCGGGAACTGATGCGCAGCGGCGGGCACTGATAGCTGCTCCCAGAGCCTGCCGGTGGCGGCATCGGCAGGCTGCGCATGGGTTCAGTAGACCCAGACCTCCACGCGCCGGTTCTTGATCCGGCCCTCGTCGAGATCGTTGGCGGCCACCGGCAACTGTGCGCCGAAACCGCGGATCTCGCGCAACACCACGCCACTCTTCACCAGTTCCCTACGTACCGCCATGGCCCGCAGTTTGGACAGCAGGGCGGCGCGGCCGGGGTCGTTCTTGGCATCGCCGAAGCCGGCCAGGGTTACCTGGCGAGTCATCTTGCCGTGCTGGCGCAGATAGTCCAGGACCCGGCTCAGGTCCTGGCGGGCCTTGTTGTCCAGGTTGGCGCTGCCTTCCTCGAAGCGAAAGTTCACGCTCAGGCGCTGGGCTTCCCGGGCCAGGGCCTGGTAGGCCTCGGGCATCTGCGGGTTGGGCGTCACGCTCATGGCTTGCACGGTCTGGGCGACGAAGCCGTTGGCGGCGACGATGGCCTGGCCTTTGGCGCTCTGGGCGAAGCTCACCAAGGCCTTGGCCCAGGGGTTCTGGCTGTCGGGCGGCAGGTACAGGTACAAGCGGCGCGACAGCGGATAGTCCTCGGTGGCGATCAGGCTGTTGAGTGGCAGCATCGGTTGCGAATCGCCGTCGACGATGGCCACCGCCTTGGCCTGGCGCACATAGGGCAGGCCGATGAAGCCTATGCCCTGGGGATCCTGGCTGACCGCGTCGGACAGCTGCTCGCTGGATTCGAAACGCTTGGCGCCGGGACTCAGGGCCTTGCCGCGCCGGCCAAGGACCAACTCCCTGAAGGTGTCGTAGGTACCCGACTGGTCATCCCGGGCATACAGGTGCACCGGGCCGCCGATCCCGCCCAGGTCTTCCCAGGTCTTGGTCTCGCCGCTGAACAGTCGCGCCAGTTGCTCGGTGCTCAAGCGGGTCAGCGGGTTGCGAGGGTGGAGGATGATCGCCAGGCCGTCGATGGCGATGACTTGCTCGGCGTCGGGGCTTTTCAGGTCACCGAGGTTCTCCAGCTCCACCAGTTCACCGTCCTTGATCGGCCGTGAGGCGGCGGCCAGGTCGGCTCGGGCACTGTTCAGCGCGGCAAAGCCGGTGCTCGAGCCATGGGCCGCCACCTCCGCCCGGACCTGGCCGCCCTGGGCGGTCTGGCCGATGACCCGTTGCTCGTTGTCCTTGCCGCTAGCCTCGATCCTGATGCCATGCAGGCCCTGTTGTTCCATGAGCCCCTTGACCAGCGCCGGGCCCAACCGGGCGCCGATGGTGTTGGAACCCTGGATACGCAGCACCGCCGTGTCGTCCGCCGCCAGGGGCAGGGCGGCGAATGCCGACCAGGGCAGGGAATAACAAATGAAACCGATCAGGAACAGGCTGATGGTCCGGCACCAGATGTCTCGTTCACTGGCGGAGAAAACGCGGGGCATGGGGCACTGGCCTTCTATATAGAGGAAGAGGTAAGTGCCGGCGAGATTAAGTCAGGGAGGTGACAGGCATGTGACGAAGGACGGGTGTCATCGATAAATGGCGAAAGTCCTACGCCATAAATAGCTGTTTTCTCTAGATTTTTTGAGATTTTTCCTAAAGACCAGCCTTTGGGGCCTACGTAGAGTGGACAACTTTGTCTGTAGGGGATTGGGGCGACTGCCAACGCGTCATCCCCGCAGATGCCCCGGCAGCGTGGAGCTGCCAGTTCTCGTGACTTTCAAAGGAGTTGCAAATGAGTGCCTGGTTTGAACTGAAGCAGTATGGCAGTGGTGCGTGCAGATTCTTGCTCAAGACAGAGGAGGCGCAGACCATGCTTCAAAGCGACCGCTACCCTTGCCGGGACAGTGCCGAGGCAGCCCTCGGCCTGTTCCGCGCACACTGCGCCTCTCCCGAGCGCTACGTCAAGAAAATTTCGTCGGGTGGCAAGCCCTATTTCAAGCTCAAGTCTGGCAATGAGGTGATCCTCGTCAGCCACTTGTACGATTCGCAAGAGGCCCTGGAGAGAGCCATCGGCGAGATTGCCAGCGCCGGCACCACGGACCGCGTCCAGCGGGTCCAGCTCTAACCGGCAGAAAAAAGCCCATCAACAGATGGGCTTTTTTGTGCCTGGCGATCAGCTCAATTCGAGCCAGATCGGCGCGTGGTCCGAAGGTTTCTCCATGCCCCTCAGTTCATAGTCGACCCCGGCAGCCTTGACCCGCGGCAGCAGGCCACGGGACGCCAGGATAAGATCGATGCGCAGGCCACGCTTGGGTTCGTCTTCGAAGCCACGGCTGCGATAGTCGAACCAGCTGAAGCGGTCGTTCACCTCGGGGTTGAGGTGGCGGAAGCTGTCCACCAGGCCCCAGTTCTTCAGGCGTGCCATCCACTCGCGCTCTTCCGGGAGGAAGCTGCACTTGCCGGTCTTGAGCCAGCGCTTGGCGTTGTCGGCGCCGATGCCGATGTCGCAGTCTTCCGGGGAAATGTTCACATCACCCATGACCACCAGGGGCTGGTCGTTGCTGAAGCGGCTTTCCAGCAACTGTTGCAGGTCGCTGTAGAAGCGCTCCTTGGCCGGGAACTTGGTGGGGTGGTCGCGGCTTTCGCCCTGGGGGAAATAGCCGTTCATGATGGTCACCGGCGTGCCAGCGGCGTCGGCGAAAGTGCCCCAGATGAAGCGGCGCTGGGCGTCTTCGTCATCGTTGTCGAAGCCCTTGTGCAGGGCCAGTGGCGCCTGGCGTGAGAGCAGGGCGACGCCGTAGTGGCCCTTCTGGCCGTGGTAATGCACGTGATACCCCAGGGCCTGGACCTCGGCGAGGGGGAACTGCTCGTCGGCGACCTTGGTTTCCTGCAGGCCGATCACGTCCGGCTGGTGCTTGTCGATCAGCGCCGCCAGCTGATGGGGGCGGGCGCGCAGCCCGTTGATGTTGAACGAGACGATCTTCATGGTCGGCGGTCCTGGCAAAACAGCGATGCTAGCTGACAACGCCCGGGTCGACCAGCGTGGCAGCGCCGCCGATGCGCTGCTAATGTCCTTGGGCGCGGGAACGTTCAGCGGCGCGCAAGGCTCGTAATACAAGAGCGCGACCTTTCGAGCCGCGCCAGGGAGGAGTGACCGTCATGCCCGAGGCCAGCAATGCCATCGCCGATATCCACATGCTCGACAGCGGGTATTCCCGCGAAGCGCGGTCGCTGTTGTACCAGGCCTATCGTCACGAACCGACCTTCGGTTTCATCTTCGAGTCCGAGCGCCCCGGCTACGAGCAACGGGTGCGGGCCACGGTGCGCGAGCTGGTCAGGCAACACTTCTTGCAGGAACTGCCAGCCATCGGCTTGCTGGTCAATGACCGGCTGATCGGTATCGCCCTGATCGCGCCGCCCCGGCGCCGGCTGGGCATCACCGAGAGTTGGGCCTGGCGACTGCGCATGGTGTTGAGCACGGGCTTTCGCTGTACCCGGCGCTACCTGGAATACCATGACGCGGTGCAAGCCTGCCTGCCCAACGATGCGCTGCATGTATTACCACTGCTGGGCGTGCATCCGCAGTTCCAGGGGCAGCATTTTGGCGAACAGTTGCTGGAGGCGGTGCACAACTGGTGCGCGGTGGACGCCAACTCCCAGGGCGTGGTGCTCGATACCGGCAACCCGCGTTATCTCGCGTTCTACCAGCGCCAGGGTTATGCAGAGATCGGCGAGGTGGCGGTAGGGCCGGTCCGCGAGCATGTGTTCTTCCATCCCAATCCGCAGCGCTTACAAAGCGCAACAGGCTGAATCGAACTTTCCCCGCCCTCGAGCGCTCTATCGCCCTCCCAAGCTCGTGATAGCATCCGCGCCTATGAAGTTTTCCGGAAGATTCACCAGCGGTTTCTTGCTGCTGTTCACCAGCTGTGCGGCGCTGGCGCAAAGCGAATTGGCTGTCAGGATCAAACCTGCCAACGACGAGTTGAAGGCCAACATCGAAGGTTATATCGGCGATCTTGGCGATCGAGATGAAGAAGCCCTGCTGAGGTTCAGCAGGGGCGCCGAGGAGCAGGCCAAGAAAGCTGCCCAGGCCCTGGGCTACTACCAGCCATTGATCTCCAGCGAAGTACGGGGCGGCGACAAGCCGCGCCTGCTGTTGCGCATCGATCCCGGCGAGCCGGTGCACCTGCGCGAAGTGACCATCCGGGTCGAAGGCCCGGCCGCCTCCCTCAAGTCCTTTCGTACCCCTGACAGCGACCAGCTCAAGCCTGGCGCGGTGCTCAACCATGGGCGTTACGAAGACGCCAAGCGCCTGATCCAGAACCAGGCCTCGCGCTATGGCTTCTTCAGCGGGCGCTTTACCCGGCAGCAACTGCGGGTGGACCCGCTGGCCGGCGTGGCGGACATCGAGCTGGTCTACGACAGCGGCCCGCGCTATGCCCTGGGCAAGGTCAGCTTCAGCGGGGACTCGCTGTTCGATGAAGACCTGCTGCGGCGCATGGTGCCGTTCAAGGCCGGTACCGCCTACGACTCCGAATTGATCGCCGAACTCAACCAGGCCCTGCAGTCCAGTGGCTATTTCGAATCCGTGCGGGTGGATGCCACGCCTACCGCTGCCGAGCATAAAGTGATTCCGGTGGCGGTCCAGCTCGACACCCGCAAGCCCCGCACCATGGGCCTGGGCCTGGGCTACTCCACCGACGTCGGCCCACGGGTCAAGGCCAACTGGACCCGACATTGGGTCAACCCCCAGGGCCACAGCTATGGCTGGGAGGCTGAAGTCTCGGCGCCACGGCAGAACGTCGGGCTGTGGTACGACATTCCCCTGGACCCGCCCCTGACCGACAAGCTGCGGTTCGCCGGCGGCTACCAGAACGAAGAAATCTCCGGCACCGATACCCTGAGCAAGCTGTTGACCCTGGGGCCCGAGTGGCACAGCAAGCTGCCCAGTGGCTGGCAGCGGGTGGTCTCGCTCAAGTACCAGCGCGAAGAGTATCGGCTCGGCGATGATTCGGGCCTGAGCAACCTGCTGATGCCTGGCCTGACGTATTCCTATCTGCGCAGTGACAACCGTATCGATCCGCACAACGGTTATCGCATCCAGTTCGATACCAAGGTGGCCAAGGAAGGCCTGGGCTCGGACAACAACCTGTTGTACGGCACGGTGTTGCTCAAGGGCCTGACCACGGTCTGGGACAACCATCGCCTGCTGGGCCGGGTGCAGTTCGGCGGGAGCGCCACCAACGGCTACAAATCGGTGCCGCCGTCCCTGCGTTTCTTCGCCGGTGGCGACCAGAGCGTGCGTGGCTACGACTACCAGAGCCTGTCGCCGAAGAACTCCAAGGGCGATCGCATCGGTGGGCGCTACATGGTCGCCGGCAGCGTCGAATATCAATACTCGATCGCCGAAAAATGGCGGATCGCGACTTTTATCGACCAGGGCAACTCCTTCAATAAGCTGGAACTGCCGAACCTCAAGACCGGGGTCGGGCTCGGGGTGCGCTGGGTCTCGCCGGTGGGCCCGATCCGGGTCGACCTGGCCCACGCCATGAATGATGACGGCGGTATACGTTTGCACTTTTCCATGGGGCCAGAGCTGTGAAGCGTGGTTTGAAGATAACGCTGCTGGCGATCCTGGCGCTGGTGGTCCTGGTCATCCTTGCGCTGGCCGCGGTCCTCGGGACCCAGGCCGGCAGCCGCTGGGCCTTGCGCCAGGTGCCGGGCTTGAGCCTGGAGCAATTCGACGGTCGCCTCGGGGGGCAGTGGAGCGCCGGGCAGCTGCTTTGGCAGCAGGACGGCACGCGGATCGAACTGCGCGGCGTGCAGTTTTCCTGGTCGCCTGCTTGCCTGCTGCGCATGACGCTGTGCATCGAGCAACTGGAGGCCGATCAGGTCAGCCTGCAGTTTCCGGCCGGTGGCCAGGAGAGCCCGGGGCCCATCAGCTTGCCGGAGTTGCACCTGCCGCTGGCCATCGAGCTGGGGCGGGTACGGCTCGGCAGCCTGCTGCTCGACGGCAGCGAGCAACTCAAGAGCCTGCAACTGGCGGCCCACTGGACTACCCAGGGGCTACGCATCGATGCGTTGCAACTGCAACGCGACGACCTGGCCCTGGAGTTGACCGGCCTGCTGCAACCCACGGGCGACTGGCCCCTGACTGCCCAGGGCAGCCTTGGCCTGCCGGCTCCCGGCGACGGCCCCTGGAAACTGGCGCTGCAGGTCGAGGGCGACCTGCTCAAGACCCTCAAGTTGCAGGCCGACAGCAGTGGTTACCTGCAAGGGCGCCTGAGCGGTGAACTGCAACCGCTGGCCCAGGACCTGCCGGCCCAGGTACGGATCACCGCGGATGGCTTCAAGGCCAGTGCCGACCTGCCGGATACCCTGCAATTGGACCAGCTGCAGCTCACCGGCAAGGGCGACCTGAAACGCGGCTACCAGCTCGTCGGCCAGGCCAGCCTGCCGGCCGAGCAAGGGCCGGTTGCCTTGTCGTTGCAGGGTAAGGTCGATGCCAAGGGCGCCCAGATCACCACCCTGGAACTGCAGGCCAGCGACCACCAGAGCCTCAAGCTCGAGGGCCAGCTGGACTGGAGCCAGGGCTTTGTCGCCGAGGCCCGGCTCGCCTGGCTGGACTTTCCCTGGCATCGCCTCTACCCACAAATCGACGAGCCGGCCGTGGCCCTGCGCAAGTTCAACGCCGAAGTGGCGTACCGCGATGGCAACTACCTGGGCAACTTCCAGGGGGACCTGGATGGTCCGGCAGGGGCCTTCAGCCTCGGCAGTCCGTTCAGTGGCGACCTGGGCCAGGTGCACCTGCCGCAATTGCAACTGACCGCCGGCCAGGGCAAGGCCCAGGGGCACTTGAACCTGCAGTTCGCCGATGGCCTGGCCTGGGATACCGCCCTGGACCTGTCGGCCATCAACCCGGCCTACTGGCTGGCCGAATTGCCCGGAACCCTGGCCGGCCCCTTGCGTAGCCAGGGGGAGCTGAAGAACCAGCAGCTCAAGCTCGCCGCCGACCTGGATCTCAAGGGCCGCCTGCGCGGCCAGCCCGCGCTGCTGCAGGCCAAGGCCGACGGCGCCGGCGAGCAGTGGCGCCTCAATACCCTGGACATTCGCCTGGGGGATAACCGGATCAATGGTGCAGGCAGCCTGCAGCAGAAGGTCAGCGGTCAGTTGGACATCCGCCTGCCGCGCCTGGGCCAGCTCTGGCCGCAGTTGCGCGGCCAGCTCAGTGGCCGGTTGGACCTGGCCGGGACGCTCGCGGCGCCCCAGGGCAAGGCGGAGCTGAACGGGCAGCAGTTGGCCTTTGCCGACAACCGCCTGCAAAGCCTCAAGCTCGATGCCAGCCTCGATGGGGCGCAGAAGGCTCGCATCGAACTCAAGGGCAGCGGCATCCAGGCCGGCGATACCCAGCTCGGTAGCCTGACCCTGGCTGGCCAGGGCGACATCCGCAAGCAGCAGCTGCAACTGGACCTGCAAGGCCCGCTGTTGAAGCTGGCCCTGGGCCTGGATGGCACCCTGGACCAGGGCGCCTGGCGCGGACGGCTGGCCAGCGGTGAGCTCCAGAGCGGTGGCCAGGACTGGAAGCTGCAGACCCCGGCGCGGCTCGAGCGCCTGGCCAATGGCACGGTCAACTTCGCCGCCCATTGCTGGGTCAGCGGCGACGCCAGCCTGTGTGGCGAAGACCAGCGGCTGATGCCCGAACCGAAGCTGCGCTACCACCTCAAGCGCTTCCCCATCGACAGCCTGGCCCAGTGGTTGCCCAAGGATTTCGCCTGGAAGGGCATGCTCAATGCCGATGTCCAACTGGACCTGCCGGCCAGCGGCCCCAAGGGCCAGATCGTCGTGGATGCCAGTGGCGGCACCCTGCGGGTCAAGGACAAGGAGCAGTGGCTGGACTTTCCCTACCAGGCCCTGAAGCTCGACTCGCGCCTGGGACCACGGCGCATCGACAGCCAATTGCAGTTCGATGGCGGCAAGCTCGGGCAGTTGATGGTCCAGGCGCAGATCAACCCGCTGCCCAAGAACAAGCCGCTGTCCGGGGAGTTCCGCCTCAGTGGCCTGGACCTCTCCGTGGCGCGGCCGTTCGTGCCCATGGTGGAAAAGCTCAATGGCAACTTGAACGGCAGCGGCCGGCTGTCCGGCGGCCTGCTGGCGCCCCAGGTCAACGGCAGCTTGCAACTCAGCGGTGGCCAGGTATCCGGTTCCGAACTGCCCACCAGCATCGAGGACCTGCAGCTGAGCGCGCAGATCATGGGTGAGAACGTGCGCCTCGACGGCACCTGGAAGGGCGGCAAGAGCGGCCAGGGCAGCCTCGACGGCAACCTCGCCTGGGGCCGGGAACTGCTGGTGGACCTCAACCTCAAGGGTTCGCAACTGCCGGTGACGGTCGAGCCCTATGCGGCGCTTGAGGTGGCGCCTGACCTGAAGATCGCCCTGCAGGACAACCGGCTGGCGATCAGCGGCAAGGTGGCGATTCCCAAGGGCCAGATCACCGTGCGCGAGCTGCCGCCATCGACGGTCAAGGTTTCCGACGACACGGTGATCGTTGGCCAGCAGACCGTCGAGGGCAAGGCGCCCATGGCCATGGCGATGAACATCGACGTGGAAGTGGGCCAGGACAAGCTGGCCTTCAGCGGCTTCGGGCTGACGGCCAACCTGCAGGGCCATGTGCACATCGGCGACAACATGGACACCCGTGGCGAGCTGTGGCTCAACGATGGCCGCTACCGTGCCTATGGCCAGCGCCTGACGGTACGCCGGGCGCGGTTGCTGTTCGCCGGCCCCATCGACCAGCCCTACCTGGATATCGAGGCGGTGCGCCAGACCGACAACGTGATCGCCGGCATCCGTTTGAGCGGCAGCGCCGAGCAGCCGACGACCAAGATCTTCTCCGAGCCGGCCATGAGCCAGGAGCAGGCCCTGTCCTACCTGGTGCTGGGACGGCCGCTGAGCTCCGGCGGCGAAGACAACAACATGCTTGCCCAGGCCGCCCTCGGCCTGGGCTTGATGGGCAGTTCGGAGCTCACCGGAGGTATCGCCAAGAACCTGGGGATCCAGGATTTCCAGCTCGATACCCAGGGCAGCGGCAATGCCACCAGCGTAGTGGCCAGCGGCAACATTTCCGAACGACTCAGCCTGCGCTACGGGGTAGGGGTCTTCGAGCCGGCCAGCACCATCGCCTTGCGCTACAAGCTGAGCAAGAAGGTCTACCTGGAGGCCGCCAGCGGCTTCGCCAGCTCCCTGGACATCTTCTACAAGCGCGACTTCTAGCGCTTGCCGGCCTCGGCCACTGGCGCTTGGAGCGTCGGTGGCCGGGGCAGGTCTTTCCTTCGTTCATTGCCTCCCGCGGCCTTCGCGCGCCATCACCTGTCCTGCTTATAAGCCAGGTACAGAGCATGCTAATTATTACATTGACATTCGCTGCCTAGGCAGTAACATCTCGTCACACACTCCCTGCCTAGGCAGCTAATTGGTGAGCAGATGAAGCATTTCCAACCGGACGATTTTCACAATTGCCATCTTGGCCTGCTGCTGGGGCGCGCCGCCTTGCTCAAGGACCGGATCATCGACACCCACATGGAGCCCCACGGCATCACCGCCGCGCAGTTCAAGGTGCTGATCATCATGGCCCAGTTCGGTGTCGATACCCCGGCCGAACTGTGCCGCCACTTGTCCCTGGATAGCGGTTCCATGACCCGCATGCTCGATCGTCTGGAACAGAAGGATTTCCTGGTGCGCAGGCGTTCCGAAGGCGATCGTCGCCAGGTGCAGCTGGTGCTCACCGAGGAAGGCCGCAAGCTCACCGACCGCTTGCCCTTCATCGGTGCCGAGGCGATGAACGAATTGACCGGCGCCATCACTCCCGAGGAGTTGGCCACCCTGGAACAGATCCTCAAGAAAATGCTGCTGGCAGCCGGTGACCCGATCACCATCCAGCGAGTAGGTGCCAAATGAGCAGTAGAACCTTGCGTACTCGCGCCAGCCTGGTGCTGATGGCCATGAGCCTGGCCGGTTGCGCCAATTACAGTGGCCTGGACACCGAGGGCGTGAGCCTCTCGGCCCAGAGCCTGGCCACCGGCCAGGCGCTCAATGGCGTCAGCCTGTCGCCGGCAGCCTGGCCCCGTGCCGACTGGTGGAAGAGCCTGGGCGACAGCCAGCTCGACGGCCTGATCCAGGAGGCCCTGCGCGACAGCCCGGACATGCAGATCGCCAGCGCTCGCGCGCATCAGGCCAGTGCCGCGGCCTATGCCGCCGATGCCGAGCGGATGCCGACCCTGGACGCCAGCGCCGGTGTCAGCCGTTCGCGCCTGGCCCGCGACCAGGATCCCCGAGGGCAGGGCGGAGCCTATTCCACGGTGCGCAACCTGGGCGCCAGCTTCAACTACAACTTCGATCTCTGGGGCGGTCAGCGCGCGGCCTGGGAAGCGGCCCTGGGCCAGGCCCGGGCCGCCGAGGTCGATCGCCAGGCCGCCAGCTTGAGCCTGGCCGCCGACGTCGCCCGGGCCTACAGCGACCTGGGGCGTGCCTATATCGTCCATGACCTGGCCACCGAGGACCTCAAGCGGACCCGGCAGATGCTCGACCTGAGCCAGCGGCGCTTGAGCGCCGGGATCGACAGCCAGTACCAGTACCAGCAGACCGAGAGCCTGGAGGCCAGCTCCCAGGCCAGCCAGATCGATGCCGAGAAGCAATTGCAGAGCGCCAAGATCGCCCTTGCGGTGTTGCTGGGCAAGGGACCGGAGCGCTCCGACGAAATCCGCCGGCCCAAGGTCCTGCAGGCCAGTGCCGTGGCGCTGCCGTCGGTGTTGCCAGCGGAACTGCTGGGGCGTCGCCCCGACCTGGTGGCGGCCCGCTGGCGGGTGGAGGCGGCGAGCAAGAACATCGACGCCAGCAAGACCCGCTTCTATCCCAACCTCAACCTGAGCGCCAGCGCCGGTGCCGAGTCGGTGCTGGGGGACGCGATGTTCGGCTCCGCCAGCCGTTTCTTCAACATAGCCCCGACCGTCTCGCTGCCGATCTTCGACGGTGGGCGGCTGCGGGCCAGCCTCGACGCCCGGGACGCCGACTACGACCTGGCGGTGGCCCAGTACAACAAGACCCTGGTGACGGCCCTCGGTGACGTCAGCGACAGCGTCACCCAGTTGCGCGATATCGGCCGGCAGATCGCTGCCCAGCAACATGCCACCGACATCGCCCAGGAGTCCTATGACACAGTGGTCCAGCGCTATGGCTCGGGTATCGGCAACTACCTGGACGTGCTGAGCATCGAGCAGCAATTGCTGCAGACCCAGCGCCAACTGGCCACGCTCAATGCGCAACAGATCGACCTGTCGATCCAACTGATGCAGGCCCTGGGGGGCGGTTTCGACACCCAGAACCTGGCTTCGGCCAATCCCAGCCCCGCCCCGCAGACCAAATAATTCGAGGTATTTGTCATGGCTACCGCCGACACTCCAAGCACTCCAAGCACTCCAAGCACTCCAAGCACTCCGGACAACGCCAACCCACGCAAGCGCAAGATCATGCTGCTGGGGCTGGCGGCCATCGTCGTACTGGGCGGCCTGGGCGTCTACGCCTGGCATGAGCTCTATGGCCGCTGGAATGAAAATACCGACGACGCCTACGTCAACGGCAACGTGGTGGAGATCACCCCGCTGGTCACCGGCACGGTGGTCAGTATCGGCGCCGACGATGGCGACCTGGTGCATGAAGGCCAGGTGCTGATCAACTTCGACCCCAACGATGCCCAGGTCGGCCTGCAGAGCGCCGAGGCCAACCTGGCGCGGACCGTGCGCCAGGTGCGCGGCCTGTACAGCAATGTGGACGGCATGCGGGCCCAGGTGGCCGCGCAGAAGGCCGAGGTGCAGAAAGCCCAGGACAACTACAACCGCCGCAAGAACCTCGCGGCCAGCGGGGCGATTTCCCAGGAAGAGCTGTCCCACGCCCGGGATGACCTGACCAGCGCGCAGAATGCCCTGGCCAACGCCCAGCAGCAGCTCAACACCACCAACGCCCTGGTGGACGACACCGTGGTTTCCAACCATCCGGACGTGCAGTCGGCGGCCGCGCAACTGCGCCAGGCCTACCTGAACAACGCACGCAGCACCTTGATCGCCCCGGTCACCGGCTATGTGGCCAAGCGCACCGTGCAACTGGGCCAGCGTGTGCAGCCGGGTACTGCGCTGATGGCTGTGATTCCCCTGGACCAGCTGTGGATCGATGCCAACTTCAAGGAAACCCAGCTGCGCGACATGCGCATCGGCCAGCCGGTGGACATCGAGGCCGACATCTATGGCAGCGATGTGAAGTACAGCGGCACAGTGGACAGCCTCGGCGCCGGTACCGGCAGCGCCTTCGCTCTGCTGCCGGCGCAGAACGCCACCGGTAACTGGATCAAGATCGTCCAGCGGGTGCCGGTGCGGATCCACATCAATGCCGAGGAACTGGCCAAGCATCCGCTGCGGGTCGGCCTGTCGACGGTGGTCAACGTCAACCTGCGGGACCAGAGCGGCCCGGTGCTGGCCCAGCAGCCACCGCAAAAGGCCTCGTTCAGCACCGCTGTCTACGACCGCCAGCTGGTGGAAGCCGATGCCCTGATCACCCGGCTGATCCACGACAACAGCGCGGCCATCGGCAAGACGGCCAAGCGCTGATTCGCCAATCCGTCCGTCCCGGCTCCGCCTAGGAGCCGGGAGGCCTGTCCCGTTCCAAAGGATTCGCGATGAGCAATAACGCCTCTTTCACCCCGCCCAGCTTGCTGCTGAGCACCATCGGCCTGTCGCTGGCGACCTTCATGCAGGTGCTCGACACCACCATCGCCAACGTGGCGCTGCCGACCATCTCCGGCAACCTGGGGGTGAGTTCGGAGCAGGGCACCTGGGTCATCACCTCGTTTGCCGTGAGCAACGCCATCGCCTTGCCGCTGACCGGCTGGCTGAGCCGGCGCTTCGGCGAAGTGAAGCTGTTCATCTGGGCCACGCTGCTGTTCGTGCTGGCCTCGTTCTTGTGCGGTATTTCCACCTCGATGCCCGAGCTGGTGGGCTTCCGGGTGCTGCAAGGGGTGGTGGCCGGGCCGCTGTACCCGATGACCCAGACCCTGCTGATCGCCGTCTATCCGCCGGCGAAGCGAGGCATGGCCCTGGCGTTGCTGGCGATGGTCACGGTGGTGGCGCCCATCGCCGGGCCGATCCTCGGTGGCTGGATCACCGACAGCTACAGCTGGCCCTGGATTTTCTTCATCAATATCCCCATCGGACTGTTCGCCGCCTGGGTGGTGATGCAGCAGCTCAAGGCGCGGCCGGTGGTCACCAGCCGCCAACCGATGGACTACATCGGCCTGCTGGCGCTGATCATCGGTGTCGGCGCCTTGCAGATCGTCCTCGACAAGGGCAACGACCTGGACTGGTTCGAATCCAACTTCATCATCATCGGCAGCGTGATCTCGGTGATCGCCCTGACAGCGTTCGTGATCTGGGAAATGACCGACCGCCATCCGGTGGTCAACCTGCGTCTGTTCGCCCATCGCAACTTCCGCATCGGCACCATCGTGCTGGTGGCCGGTTACGCGGGGTTCTTCGGGATCAACCTGATCCTGCCGCAATGGTTGCAGACGCAGATGGGCTACACCGCCACCTGGGCCGGCCTGGCCGTGGCGCCGATCGGCATCCTGCCGGTGCTGATGTCGCCCTTTGTCGGCAAGTATGCGCACAAGATCGACCTGCGCCTGCTGGCGGGCCTGGCGTTCCTGGCCATGGGCCTGAGCTGCTTCATGCGTGCCGGCTTCACCAACGAAGTGGACTTCCAGCATGTGGCCCTGGTGCAGTTGTTCATGGGCATCGGCGTGGCGCTGTTCTTCATGCCGACCCTGAGCATCCTGATGTCGGACCTGCCACCCCACGAGATCGCCGATGGCGCCGGCCTGGCGACCTTCCTGCGGACCCTGGGCGGCAGCTTCGCGGCTTCGCTGACCACCTGGATCTGGATTCGCCGGGCGGACCAGCACCACGCCTACATGAGCGAGCACATGAGTGTCTTCGACCCGGCCACCCGGGAAACCCTGAACAGCCTGGGCGGCGCGAGCACCAAGGCCTACGCGCAGATGGACCAGATCCTCACCAGCCAGGCGTACATGCTCTCCACCGTGGACTACTTCACCTTGCTGGGATGGAGTTTCATGGGCCTGATCCTGCTGGTCTGGATGGCCAAGCCGCCGTTCGCCGCCAAGGCCGGCCCGGCCTCGGGCGGACACTGACGGCATAGCAGCGATAAAGAACACCGGCGTGCCGGCGGAGGGCTCCTCGAACCTATGGCAAGTTCGAGAACCTCTTCGTCGGCACGCCGGTTTTCGTTTCAGGCAAGCGTTGCTTCAGGGAGAGTCCGGTAGCGCCAGTTGGGTGGGCACGAAGTCGAAGGCCGCCAGTTGCATGCCTTGTTCGTCCACCTGCAGCGCCCAGCCCTGGCGGTCCCAGTCGCCCAGCACGATGCGCCGGGCCGCCTGGTCGCCGATCTGCAACTTGTGGATCGCCGGACGATGGGTGTGGCCATGCACCAAGGTGCGGACCCCCTGTCGCTGCATCACCAGCGGCACCTGCTCCGGGGTGACGTCGACGATGTCGTTGGCCTTCATGCGGGTCTGCGCCCGGCTTTCGCTGCGCAGCTTGCGTGCCAGCTTGTGGCGGGTACGCAATGGCAGGTGGCGCAGGATCCACAGGCTCAGCGGGTTGCGCAGGTAACGGCGCATGCGCTGGTAGGCTTCGTCGCGGGTGCACAGGCTGTCGCCATGCATCAGCAGCACCGGCTCGCCGTAGAAGTCGACGACGCTGGGGTCCTTGAGCAGGGTGGCGCCGGCGGCCTTGCAGAAGGCCTGGCCGAGCAGGAAGTCGCGATTGCCGTGCATCAGGAATACCTGGGTACCGCTATCGCTCAGCTCCCGCAGCGCCTGGCAGATGGAAAGCTGGTAGGAGGTCATGGCATCGTCGCCGATCCATACCTCGAAGAAATCGCCGAGGATGTACAGCGCCTCGGCGTCGCGGGCGCGGCCACCGAGTAAATCCAGAAACGCCCGGGTGATGTCCGGGCGTTGCTCTTCCAGATGCAGGTCTGAAATCAGCAGTATCACTCAATGATCTCGGCTTTCTCGATGATCACGTCTTCTGCCGGTACGTCCTGGTGGCCGGCCTTCATGGTGGTGGCCACGCCCTTGATCTTGTCGACCACTTCGCTACCGGCGATCACCTTGCCGAATACTGCGTAGCCCCAGCCCTGCACGGTCTTGCCGCTGTGGTTGAGGAAGCTGTTGTCGGTGACGTTGATGAAGAACTGCGCGGAGGCCGAGTGCGGCTCCATGGTACGGGCCATGGCGATGGTGTACTTGTCGTTGGGGAGGCCGTTGTCCGCTTCGTTCTGGATGCTTGGGCGCTTGTCTTTCTTCTCTTTCATGCCAGGTTCGAAGCCGCCGCCCTGGATCATGAAGTTACCGATGACGCGGTGGAAAATGGTGTTTTCGTAATGACCGGCTTTCACGTATTCGACGAAGTTGGCCACGGTCAACGGGGCTTTCTCGGCGTTCAGTTCCAGCACGATCTCGCCGTGGTTGGTGGTCAGTTTGACTTGGGTCATGGTCGGTACTCTTTATAAGGAAAGCGTTTTCAAGAAAATCTTCGCGGCCGGGACAGGCAAGCGGTCCGGACCGATCTGGCGCATCCTGCGGCCAAGGAGCGCAGTTTAGCCTGAGAGCCATGAATTTCGAGGTGGTTTTTTAACTTGCCTGCTATTAATAGCCGCAGTTTTAAAGCTGCGCTCTGTCAGGCACTTGACAGCATCGGCTATGATATCCGTTTTGATTTATCAGGCCGCATCCGGCCGCGCACTTGTACGTTCAAGGATCCTATGAGCAAGCCCACTGTCGACCCTACCTCCAATTCCAAGACTGGACCGGCCGTACCGGTCAACTTCCTGCGCCCGATCATCCAGGCGGACCTGGACTCGGGTAAACACACGCAGATCGTGACCCGCTTCCCGCCGGAGCCCAACGGCTACCTGCACATCGGTCACGCCAAGTCGATCTGCGTGAACTTCGGCCTGGCCCAGGAATTCGGTGGCGTCACCCACCTGCGTTTCGACGACACCAACCCGGCCAAGGAAGACCAGGAGTACATCGACGCCATCGAGCGCGACGTCAAGTGGCTGGGCTTCGAATGGGCCGGTGAAGTGCGCTATGCCTCGCAATATTTCGATCAGTTGCACGATTGGGCAGTGGAGCTGATCAAGGCGGGCAAGGCCTATGTCGACGACCTGACTCCCGAGCAGGCCAAGGAATACCGTGGCACCCTCACCGAGCCGGGCAAGAACAGCCCGTTCCGCGAGCGCTCGGTGGAAGAGAACCTGGACTGGTTCGCCCGCATGAAGGCCGGTGAGTTCAAGGACGGCGAGCGCGTCCTGCGGGCCAAGATCGACATGGCCTCGCCGAACATGAACCTGCGCGACCCGATCCTCTACCGCATCCGCCACGCCCATCACCACCAGACCGGCGACAAGTGGTGCATCTACCCGATCTACGACTTCACCCACGGCCAGTCGGACGCCATCGAAGGCATCACCCATTCGATCTGCACCCTGGAGTTCGAGAGCCATCGTCCGCTGTACGAGTGGTTCCTGGACAACCTGTCGGTGCCGTGCAAGCCACGCCAGTACGAGTTCAGCCGCCTGAACCTGAACTACACCATCACCAGCAAGCGCAAGCTCAAGCAGCTTGTGGACGAAGGCCACGTCAACGGCTGGGACGATCCGCGCATGTCGACCCTGTCGGGCTTCCGCCGTCGCGGCTACACCCCCAAGTCGATCCGCAACTTCTGCGAGATGATCGGCACCAACCGTTCCGACGGCGTGGTGGATTTCGGCATGCTCGAATTCAGCATCCGTGACGACCTCGACCAGAGCGCCCCGCGTGCCATGTGCGTGCTGCGCCCATTGAAGGTGGTGATCACCAACTACCCGGAAGGCCAGGTCGAGAACCTCGAGCTGCCGCGTCATCCGAAAGAAGACATGGGCGTGCGCGTGCTGCCATTCGCCCGTGAAATCTACATCGATCGTGACGACTTCATGGAAGAGCCACCAAAAGGCTACAAGCGCCTGGAGCCGGCCGGTGAAGTGCGCCTGCGCGGCAGCTACGTGATCCGCGCCGACGAGGCGATCAAGGATGCCGATGGCAACATCGTCGAACTGCGCTGCTCCTACGATCCGGACACCCTGGGCAAGAACCCGGAGGGCCGCAAGGTCAAGGGCGTGATCCACTGGGTGCCGGCGGCCGCCAGCGTCGAGTGCGAAGTGCGCCTGTACGATCGCCTGTTCCGTTCGTCGAACCCGGAGAAGGCCGAGGACGGCGCCAGTTTCCTGGACAACATCAACCCTGACTCCCTGCAAGTGCTCACTGGTTGTCGTGCCGAACCCTCGTTGGGCAACGCACAGCCGGAGGACCGTTTCCAGTTCGAGCGCGAAGGCTACTTCTGCGCGGATATCAAGGACTCGAAACCAGGCGCCCCGGTATTCAACCGTACCGTGACCCTGCGCGACTCCTGGGGTCAGTGATTCAGTCAAGGAACTAACGTGCTAACGATCTACAACACGCTCACCAAGAGCAAAGAAGTCTTCAAGCCCCTGGATGGCAACAATGTGCGCATGTACGTGTGCGGCATGACCGTATACGACTACTGCCACATCGGCCATGGCCGCAGCATGGTCGCCTTCGACCTGGTGACCCGCTGGTTGCGTTTCAGCGGCTACAACCTGACCTACGTGCGCAACATCACCGATATCGAAGACAAGATCATCAATCGGGCGCGGGAGAACGGCGAGCCGTACAACGCCTTGACCGAGCGCATGATCACGGCCATGCACGAGGACGAGGCCCGGCTGAACATCAAGAAGCCGGACCTGGAACCACGGGCCACGGATCATATCCCGGGCATGCTGAGCATGATCCAGACCCTGATCGACAAGGGTTATGCCTACGCACCTGGCAATGGCGACGTGTACTACCGCGTCGCCAAGTTCATGGGCTACGGCAAGCTGTCGCGCAAGAAGATCGAGGACCTGCGCATCGGTGCGCGGATCGAGGTCGACGAAGCCAAGCAGGACCCGCTGGACTTCGTCCTGTGGAAGGCCACCAAGCCGGGCGAGCCGAGCTGGGAGTCGCCATGGGGCGCCGGGCGTCCGGGCTGGCACATCGAGTGCTCGGTGATGTCCACCTGCTGCCTGGGCGAGACCTTCGACATCCATGGCGGCGGCAGCGACCTGGAGTTCCCGCACCATGAGAACGAGATCGCCCAGAGCGAGGCGGCCACCGGCAAGACTTACGCCAATGCCTGGATGCACTGCGGCATGATCCGCATCAATGGCGAGAAGATGTCCAAGTCCTTGAACAACTTCTTCACCATCCGCGACGTGCTCGACAAGTACCATCCGGAGGTGGTGCGCTACCTGCTGGTGTCCAGCCACTACCGCAGCGCGATCAACTACTCGGAAGACAACCTCAAGGACGCCAAGGGCGCCCTGGAGCGGTTCTACCACGCGCTCAAGGGCTTGCCTAAAGTGACCCCTGCCGGCGGCGAGGCCTTCGTCGAGCGTTTCACCCAGGTGATGAACGACGACTTCGGTACCCCGGAAGCTTGTGCCGTGCTGTTCGAGATGGTGCGCGAGATCAACCGCCTGCGTGAGAGCGACCTCGATGCGGCGGCTGGCCTGGCGGCCCGCTTGCGGCAACTGGCCGATGTGCTGGGCGTATTGCAGCTGGAGGCCGAGGACTTCCTGCAGGCCGGTGCCGGTGGTCGGGTCGACGCGGCGCAGGTCGAGGCGCTGATCCAGGCCCGCCTGGCGGCCCGGGCCAACAAGGACTGGGCCGAGTCCGACCGGATCCGTGACCAGATCACCGCCATGGGCGTGATCCTGGAAGACGGCAAGGGCGGCACCACCTGGCGCCTGGCTGACTGAGCCCTGGTTCGCAGTCAATAAAAAACCCGCCTCGTGCGGGTTTTTTATTGGCTGCGGGAAAAAGCTCCTTCAGGTCAGCGCAGCCAGGCGCTGCATGGTATCCGGGAAGCGTTCGACCAGGCGGATCAAGGTGGTGGCCTGGGCACTGGGAGTGGCGCGGCCTTGTTCCCAGTTCTCCAGGGTACGGGTGTTGGTGCGCAGGTACATGGCGAATACCGAGCGCGACAGGTTCAGTCGCTGGCGGACCTTCAGGACCTCGGCAGCGCTGATGGGCGGCAGCTTGGCGAGTGTCACCTGCTGGCTGCGCAGGGTGATCTTGCCCTGGCGCTCCAGGGTGAGGGCCTGGACGCCCTCCAGTGGCTCGGGAAAGATCTCGTGTCTGCTCATTGCTTCTGTCCTCGACCTCATTTTCCAGAGATGCTCCGGCTCGTTGCCAGACCGAGGGGATAGCCTAGGACGGGGATCCGTAAGCGGCTTTCGGAATCAATCGCCGGAGCGCCAGGGAGGATTCCGAGTATTGATGGGAAGAGGGGAGGGCAGGGCGCCTGAAATGCAAAACGGCACCCGAAGGTGCCGTTTTGTGTGGAGCGTCGTTGCTTGGGCGATCAGCCCGCCAGGCCGGAATGCTGGACCAGGGTCAGCAGTGGCTGCGGGTACACGCCGAGGAAGAACGCCAGCAGCGCGATGGCCAGCAGCATGACGCCACCGGCTTTCTGTTCCCAGTGCAGCTGGGCATCGACGCGACGCAGGTTCGGCTCGATCAGGTACAGGGTGACCATCACGCGCAGGTAGTAGAACACGCCGATGGCGCTACCCAGGATCAGCGATCCTACCAGCCACCATTGGTGCGCTTCGACACCGGTGGCGATGATGTAGAACTTGCCGATGAAGCCCGCGGTCAGCGGGATACCGGCCAGGGACAGCATCATCACGGTCAGCACGGCGGTCAGGTACGGACGGCGCCAGAACAGGCCGCGGTACTCGTACAGGGCGTCGGCGTCGCGGCCTTTGTAGGGCGAGGACATCAGGGTGATCACGCCGAAGGCGCCGAGGCTGGTGATCACGTAGGTGACCAGGTACACGCCGATGGCTTCCATCGCCAGGCCCTTGCTCGCCACCAGGGCGATCAGCAGGTAACCGAAGTGGGCGATGGACGAGTAACCCAGCAGGCGCTTGAGGTTGCTCTGGGTCAGCGCCAGCAGGTTACCCACCAGGATCGAGGCAATGGCGATCACGGTCAGGACGTTGCTCAGGACGCCGATGCTGGCCACTGGCGACAGCTGGAACAGGCGCACCAGCACCGCGAACACCGCGACCTTGCTGGCGGTGGCCAGGAAGGCGGCTACCGGGGCAGGAGCCCCTTCGTAGACGTCCGGGGTCCACAGGTGGAAAGGCACCAGCGACAGCTTGAACGCCAGGCCGACCAGCATCATGCCCAGGCCCAGCTGTGCCAGCGGGCTTGGCAGGCCGGTGGCCGCCAGGGCCTGGCCGATGCCGCTGAAGCTCAGGCTGCCGGCTTCGGCGTAGAGCAGGGCCATGCCGAACAACAGGAAGCCCGAACCGGCGGCCGACAGCACCATGTACTTGATGCCGGCTTCCAGGGAGCGCTTGTTGAAGAAGGCATAGGCCACCAGGCCGTAGACCGGTACCGACAGCAGTTCCAGGCCGATGAACAGGCCGGCCAGGTTCTGCGCGCTGACCAGCACCAGGCCACCTGCGGCGGCCAGGAGGATCAGCAGGTACAGCTCTTCACGGTTGCCCGGGTAACCGCTGCTGCCGTCGCCCAGGTAGGCGTGGGCCAAGGTCACGCAGGCCAGGGTGGCCACCAGGATCAGGGCCATGTAGAGGCAGGCGAACTGGTCGATCTGCAACAGCGGCGTGACCGCGATGGGTGCCACTTTCAGCACCGGGAAGATCGACAGCAATGCCAGGTTCAGGCCCGCCACCGAGAGGAGGAAGGTCTGGGCGTGATTGCGACGCCAGGCGATCGCCAACATCACCACCACAAGGGTGGCGCTGGTGATCAACAGCGGCGCCAGGGCGATAAAGTGTTGAATCGTAAAGTCCATAGCGCTCTTACCGGGCCGAAGCGAGTTGAGTGAAGGCGGTGCTGAGCCATTGCTGCACGCCATGCATGGTGGCGGCAGAGGTATCGAGGAACGGTTGCGGGTACACGCCGATGTAGATCAGCAGTACCGCCAGTCCCAGCACCATGATCAGTTCGCGAGCATCCATGCCGTGCAGCACCGCATCCGACTTGGACGGGCCGAAGTAGGCACGGTGGATCATGATCAGCGAGTAGACCGAGCCGAACACCAGGCCGGAAGTGGCGATCGCGGTGATCCATGGAGCGCTGACGAAGGTACCGATCAGGATCAGGAACTCGCCGACGAAGTTGCCGGTGCCCGGCAAGCCCAGGGAGGCGGCTGCGAAGAACAGGCTGATGGCCGGCAGGTAGGCGATACGCGACCACAGGCCGCCCATTTCACGCATGTCGCGAGTATGGGTGCGCTCGTACAGCTGGCCGCTGAGGATGAACAGCGCGGCTGCCGAAACACCGTGGGCCAGCATCTGGATCACCGCGCCCTGCAGGGCTTGTTGGCTGCCGGAATAGATGCCGATCAGCACGAAGCCCATGTGGGACACGCTGGAGAAGGCGATCAGGCGCTTGATGTCGGTCTGGGCGAAGGCCAGGAAGGCACCGTAGAAGATCCCGATCAGGCCCAGGGTCATGGCGATCGGTGCGAACTCCGCCGAAGCGTTGGGGAACAACGGCAGGGCGAAGCGCAGCAGGCCATAGGCCGCGGTCTTCAGCAGGATACCGGCCAGGTCCACGGAACCGGCGGTCGGTGCCTGGGCGTGAGCGTCAGGCAGCCAGGAGTGGAACGGCACCACCGGCAGCTTCACCGCGAAGGCGATGAAGAAGCCGAGCATCAGGATGTACTCGGTGGCGGTGGACATCTTGGTCTTCAGCAACTGGGCGTAATCGAAGGTGATCACCCCGGTGTTGTTGAAGTTGACCAGCACCAGGCCCAGGATCGCCACCAACATGATCAGGCCGGAAGCCTGGGTGAAGATGAAGAACTTGGTCGCCGCGTAGATCCGGGTCTTCTTGCCATCGGCCGAGCTATGACCCCAGAGCGCGATGAGGAAGTACATCGGCACCAGCATCATTTCCCAGAAGAAGAAGAACATGAACAGGTCCAGCGCCAGGAACACGCCGACAACGCCGCCCAGGATCCACATCAGGTTCAGGTGGAAGAAGCCCACGTGGCGCTCGATCTCTTTCCAGGAGCAGAGTACCGAGAGGATACCCAGCAGGCCGGTCAGCAGGATCATCAACAGCGACAGGCCGTCCAGGGCCAGGTGCACGTTGATGCCGAAGCGCTGGATCCACTGGTGCTTGAACTCGATGGCCCAA
This sequence comes from Pseudomonas sp. FW507-12TSA, assembly GCF_058781435.1. Classification (NCBI taxonomy): domain Bacteria; kingdom Pseudomonadati; phylum Pseudomonadota; class Gammaproteobacteria; order Pseudomonadales; family Pseudomonadaceae; genus Pseudomonas; species Pseudomonas sp. FW507-12TSA. Next base: position 82,261 of record NZ_JBYSWT010000012.1, on the reverse strand, counting down.
GTCGGATCGACGCCAGGCGCCGGAGCAAATGAATAGTTACCGTGGGCCCACAGCCAGAGGCCGAGGGCGAGTTCCAGGGTCATGGTCAACAGCGCAATCCAGCGGGGGAGGGTGGCGCCGAAGCGCTCACCCAGCCAGCACAGCAGGCCGCCGATGAAGGGGATCAGGATTAGCCAAGGCAGAATCATGACGGGCTCAATTCCTTTCGCAAGTTCGCAAGGTTCATATCAGACCGCTACCAGCACGACGGCGCCGATGACCAGCACGGCACCGGCAGCCATCGAGGCGGCGTACCAACGCAGTTGACCGGTTTCGGTACGGCTCAGGGAGTTGTGGCCCCCCTTGGCCATACGCGGGATCAAACCGATGGTCTGATCGAGCGGGTCCTTGCGCAGTACATGGCTGATCGCCAGGTATGGCTTGACGAACAGTTTGTCGTAGATCCAGTCGAAGCCCCAGGCGGCGAACCACCAGGCCGAGAGCAGACGCCCGATGCCGCTGTTGGCGATGGCAGTTACCACGCGACGCTTGCCAAGGAACAACAGGGCAGCCAGCAGGATACCGGCCAGGGCGATGGCGCCCGAGGCGATTTCCAGGCTGTGCTTGGCTTCGCCGCCAGCATGGCCGGCGCTCAGGGGCAGCACGCCGTGCAGGGGCGGAGTGATCATCGCGCCGATACCGGTGGACAGCACGATCAGCACCACCAGCGGCAGCCAGTGGGAAATGCCGTGGCCGGCGTGGGCTTCGGTCTTGGCTTCACCGTGGAAGGCGATGAAGATCAGGCGGAAGGTGTACAGCGAGGTCATGAACGCACCCACCAGGCCGGCATACAGCAGGCCCTGGTTGCCGCTGGCGAAGGCTTCCCAGAGGATCTCGTCCTTGGAGTAGAAACCGGCGGTAACCAGGGGCAGGGCCGCCAGGGCCGCGCCACCGACGATGAAGCTGGCGTAGGCCAGGGGCAGTTTCTTCCACAGGCCGCCCATCTTGAAGATGTTCTGCTCGTGGTGGCAGGCCACGATCACCGCACCGGAGGCCAGGAACAGCAGGGCCTTGAAGAAGGCGTGGGTCATCAGGTGGAAGATCGCGCCATCCCAGGCACCCACGCCCAGGGCCAGGAACATGTAGCCGATCTGGCTCATGGTCGAGTAGGCGAGGATGCGCTTGATGTCGGTCTGCACCAGCGCGGCGAAGCCGGCCAGTACCAGGGTCACGCCGCCGACCAGGCCCACCAGGTGCAGGATTTCCGGCGCCAGGGTGAACAGGCCGTGGGTACGGGCGATCAGGTAGACACCCGCGGTCACCATGGTCGCGGCGTGGATCAGTGCCGAAACCGGGGTCGGACCCGCCATCGCGTCCGCCAACCAGGTCTGCAGCGGCAGCTGGGCCGATTTACCGACGGCGCCGCCGAGCAGCATCAGGGTGGCCAGGGTGATCCAGAAGTCACCGGCCTGGAACTTTTGCGGCGCGGCTACCAGCAGCTCCTGGACGTTCAGGGTGCCCAGTTGCTGGAACAGGATGAACAGGCCGATGGCCATGAACACGTCGCCGATACGGGTAACGATGAAGGCCTTGAGTGCGGCGTTACCGTTGTTGCGGTTGCTGTAGTAGAAACCGATCAACAGGTACGAGCACAGGCCCACGCCTTCCCAACCGAAGTAGATGAACAGCAGGTTATCGCCGAGGATCAGGAACAGCATGCTGGCGATGAACAGGTTGGTGTAGGAGAAGAACCGCGAGTAGCCGGCTTCGCCACGCATATACCAGGACGCGAACAGGTGGATCAGGAAGCCGACGCCGGTGACCACGCCGAGCATGGTCACCGACAGGCCGTCCAGGTACAGGGTGAAGTTCGGCGCGAAGCCGTCCACCGACATCCACTGCCACAGCAGCTGGCTGTACGCGCCGCCTGCTGGCGGGGCGACATTGAACTGCCAGATCACGTAGGCGGCGGTGGCGGCCGAGAGGCCTACCGAGCCTACGCCGATCAGCGCGGACAGGTTCTCCGAGAACCGCCCGCGGGAGAACGACAGCAGCAGGAAGCCGATCAGGGGGAAGACGAAAGTCAGGAAGAGAAGGTTCATCCGCGCATCTCACTGGCAGCATCGATGTCGAGAGTGTGGAAGCGGCGATACAGCTGCAGCAGGATCGCCAGGCCAATACTGGCCTCGGCGGCTGCCAGGCTGATCACCAGGATGAACATCACTTGTCCATCCGGCTGCGCCCAGCGGGCGCCAGCGACGATGAAGGCCAGTGCCGAGGCGTTCATCATCACTTCCAGGCTCATCAACACGAAGAGGATGTTACGGCGGACCATCAGGCCGACCAGACCGAGGCAGAACAGGATGCCGGCAACCGCCAGCCCATGCTCGAGAGGGATAGTAGGCATTGTATTACTCCTTCGCCTCGTTGCGGCCCAAGTGGAACGCCGTGACGGCTGCGGCGAGCAGCAGCATCGAGGCGAGTTCGACCACCAGCAGGTAAGGACCGAACAGGCTGATGCCCACGGCCTTGGCGTCTACGGTGGTTTGACCGATGCCGGCACCGCTCTGGTGGCTGAATAGTACGTACAGCAGTTCGACCAGCAGCAGGGCAGCGAGGATCACCGGCCCGATCCAGATGCCCGGCTTGAGCCAGATACGCTCTTGCTGGACGGCAGCCGGGCCGAGGTTGAGCATCATCACCACGAATACGAACAGCACCATGATGGCGCCGGCGTAGGCGATCACTTCCAGGGCTCCGGCGAACGGCGCGCCGAGGCTGAAGAAGGTCATCGCCACGGCGATCAGCGAAATGATCAGGTAGAGCAGGGCGTGCACAGGGTTGGTATTGGTCACCACACGAAGCGTGGAGACCACCGCAACACCTGACGCGAAATAGAAAGCGAATTCCATCGTTCTTCCTTAAGGCAGCAAGCTCTTCACGTTGATCGGCTCGGCTTCGTTCTGCGCGGTGCCTTTGGGCTTACCGGCAATGGCCATACCTGCAACACGATAGAAGTTGTAATCAGGGTTCTTTCCGGGACCGGAGATCAGCAGATCTTCCTTCTCGTAAACCAGGTCCTGACGTTTGAACTCGGCCATCTCGAAATCCGGTGTCAGCTGGATCGCGGTGGTCGGACAGGCTTCCTCGCAGAGACCACAGAAAATGCAGCGCGAGAAGTTGATGCGGAAGAAGTCCGGGTACCAGCGACCGTCTTCGGTTTCAGCTTTTTGCAGCGAGATGCAGCCCACCGGGCAGGCCACCGCGCACAAGTTGCAGGCTACGCAGCGCTCTTCGCCGTCGGGATCGCGGGTCAGTACGATGCGACCACGGTAGCGGGGTGGCAGGTACACCGGCTCTTCCGGGTATTGCAGGGTGTCGCGCTTGCGAAAGCCATGGCCGAAGACCATGACCAGGCTGCGCAACTGGGTACCAGTACCCTTCACGATGTCGCCAATATATTTGAACATGGGTCAAATCCTCACTGGGCCGCAACGGCTGGCGCGTTGTAGAGCACGAGCGCAGCGGTCACCAGCAAATTGATCAGGGTCAGCGGCAGGCAGAACTTCCAGCTGAAGTCCATCACCTGGTCATAGCGTGGGCGCGGGATCGAGGCGCGCAGCAGGATGAACAGCATGATGAAGAACGCGGTTTTCAAAGCGAACCAGACGAAGGACAGTTGCGGCAGGATGCCGAACGGACCGTGCCAGCCACCGAAGAACAGGGTGACCAGCAGTGCCGAGATCAAGATGATGCCGATGTATTCGCCAACGAAGAACATGCCCCACTTCATGCCGGCATATTCAATGTGGTAACCGTCGGCCAGTTCCTGTTCCGCTTCGGGCTGGTCGAAGGGGTGACGGTGAGTCACGGCCACGCCTGCGATGAAGAAGGTACAGAAGCCGAAGAACTGCGGAATGATGAACCACAGGTTCTGCGCCTGGTACTCGACGATGTCGCGCATGTTGAACGAACCGACCTGGGCCACGATGCCCATCAGCGCCAGGCCCATGAACACTTCGTAGGACACGGTCTGGGCCGAGGCACGCAAGCTGCCCAGCAGGGCGAACTTGTTGTTGCTCGACCAGCCGGCGAACAGCACCGCGTAGACCGAAAGGCCGGCCATGGCGAAGAAGAACAGCAGGCCGATGTTCAGGTCCGCGACACCCCAGGTCGGGGTGATCGGGATGATCGCGAAGGCGATCAACAGGGCGCTCATGGCCACCACCGGTGCCAGGGTGAAGATCACCTTGTCGGCGAACGGCGGGGTCCAGTCTTCCTTGAAGAACATCTTCAGCATGTCGGCGGCGATCTGGAACATGCCGAACGGGCCAACGCGGTTCGGACCGTAGCGGTCCTGCCACCAGCCCAGCAGGCGACGTTCGATGAAGCTCAGCAGCGCACCGGCGATCACCACCGCCAGCAGGATGACGATCGCCTTGACGACCGTGAGGATCACGTCGATCACTTCAGGGGTAAACCAACTCATTGCGCCGCCTCCTGCAGACCGTCAACGGAAAAGCCAGCGAACGCCGGAGGAATCCCGGCCAGGCCGACTGGCAGGGCTACCAGGCCGGCACCCAGCTCTTCGTTGATCCGCAGCGGCAGGCGCAGGGTCTGGCCGGCCAGGCTCACCGCGAGCATGGCGCCATCGTTGACGCCCAGGCGGTCGGCCTCGGACTTGGCCAGGGCCACGTAGGCGGCTGGAATGCGCTCTTGCACCGGAGCGGCCTTCGAGGAGTTCTCCTCGCTGCCGAACAGGTGGTAGAACGGCACGGCCTGCCAGGTGCCCTGGGCCGGGGAGAAGGCCTTCGGTGCGCTGGCGAACCAGCTCAGGCGATCGCCCTGGCTTTCGATCAGGCGGGTACCCGGGTCACCGGCGCGCAGGTGGCCGCCGACTTCGTCCTGGAACTTGTTCCAGGCTTGCGGCGAGTTCCAGCCCGGCGACCAGGCGAATGGCACTTGCGAGCGAGGCTCGGCGGAGCCCGAGTAACCTTCCATGGAGTAGGCGAAGGCGGTATCCGGGTCTTGCGGAGTACGCGGTTCGTGCACGCTCTGGTTGGCGCGCATGGCGGTCCGGCCGCTGTAGCGCAGGGGTTCGCGCGCCAGCTTCAGGCCCTTGATGCGGAACGCAGCGGACGGCGCGGCATCGACGATGCTGGCCAGTTGCGTGTTGCTCGCGGCGCAGGCAGCGGTCACCTGGTCCAGCTGGGTCCAGTCCACCGGCTTGTTCAGCAGGGTGCTGCGCAGGGCGTGCAGCCAGCGCCAGCCTTCGTGGACCATGATGCTGGCGTCCAGGTAGGTCGGGTCGAAGACCTGGAAGAAGCGCTGGGCGCGACCTTCCTGGCTGACCAGGGTGCCATCGCCTTCGGCGAAGCTCGCCGCGGACAGCACCAGGTGCGCGCGCTCCACGGTAGCGGTCTGCTGGTGGTCGGCCACGATCACCACCTTGGCGGCGCTCAGCGCGGCATCCACCTTGGCTGCGTCGGTGCGGGTGTACAGGTCGTTTTCCAGGACCACGATGGCGTCGGCACGGCCGTCGATCACCGCTTGCAGGGCCGCGTCCACCGATTCGCCACCGAGCATGGCCAGGCCGAGGCTGTTGGCCTCTGGCACCACCAGGCTGATGGAGCCGGCCTTGTCGCGCAGCTTCAGGGCCTTGGCGATGTTGGCCGCGGCCTCGATCAGTGCCTTGGAACCCAGGGAAGTGCCGGACACGATCAGCGGGCGCTTGGCTGCCAACAGGGCATCGGCGATGCGCTGGGCCAGTTCCTGGGCTTCGCGGTCCAGGCCTTCCACCGCCGGCGCGCTGGCGTCGATGGCGTGGGCCACGGCGAAACCGATGCGGGCCAGGTCGTCGGGAGCGGCGTGTACACACTCTTCGGCGACGTCGTCGAGGCGGGTTGCAGCCAGGCTGGCGATGAACAGCGGGTTCAGCGCGTGCTGGCCGATGTTCTTCACCGCAGCGTCGAGCCATGGCTGGACGCGCATGGCGTCGGCCATTTCCTCGGCCTTGCCCTTGACCGACTGGCGCAGGGCCAGGGCCATGCGGGCGGCGGTCTGGGTCAGGTCCTCGCCGAGGACGAACACCGCGTCGTGGTCTTCCACTTCACGCAGGTTGGGAATTGGCAGCGGGCTGTCCTTGAGCACTTGCATCGCCAGGCGGATGCGCTCCAGTTCGCTGGCTTCGATACCGGAATAGAAGTGCTCGGCGCCGACCAGTTCCAGCAACGCATAGTTGCTTTCCAGGCTGGCGCGTGGCGAGCCGATGCCAACGATGTTGCGTCCGCGCAGCAGGTCGGCAGCCTGGTCCAGGGCCTGGTCCAGGTTCAGCTGGGTGCCGTCGGCCAGGCGTGGCTGGCGAGGACGGTCCTTGCGATTGACATAGCCATAACCGAAGCGGCCACGGTCGCAGAGGAAGTACTGGTTGACCGAACCGTTGAAGCGGTTCTCGATGCGTCGCAGTTCACCGTAGCGCTCGCCGGGGCTGATGTTGCAGCCGCTGGAGCAGCCATGGCAGATGCTCGGCGAGAACTGCATGTCCCACTTGCGGTTGTAGCGCTCGGAGTGGGTCTTGTCGGTGAACACACCGGTCGGGCAGACCTCGGTGAGGTTGCCGGAGAATTCGCTTTCCAGCACGCCATCTTCGACGCGACCGAAGTACACGTTGTCGTGGGCGCCGTAGACACCCAGGTCGGTGCCGCCAGCGTAGTCCTTGTAGTAGCGCACGCAGCGATAGCAGGCGATGCAGCGGTTCATCTCGTGGGCGATGAACGGGCCGAGCTCCTGGTTCTGGTGGGTACGCTTGGTGAAACGGTAGCGGCGCTCGTTGTGGCCGGTCATTACCGTCATGTCCTGCAGGTGGCAGTGACCGCCTTCCTCGCACACCGGGCAGTCGTGCGGGTGGTTGGTCATCAGCCATTCGACGACGCTGGCGCGAAACGCCTTGGATTCCTCGTCTTCGATGGAGATCCAGGTGCCGTCGGAGGCAGGGGTCATGCAGGACATGACGATACGACCGCGGGTGTCGTTCTCGTCGGTGTACTGCTTGACCGCACACTGCCGGCAGGCGCCGACGCTACCGAGCGCCGGGTGCCAGCAGAAATAGGGGATGTCGAGGCCGAGTGACAGACAAGCCTGTAGCAGGTTGTCCGCACCGTTGACTTCGAGCGCTTTGCCGTCTACGTGGATAGTGGCCATGGTTCAAAGTTCTTCGTTGGCCCGCGTGAGCGGGCGTGGCTAATGGAAATCGGTGGGCCTGCGGCCCGCACCGAACGAGTCGGGCGGGCCGCGAGGCCGGCGGATGGCACGGACCATCCGCGATTCATCTTGTTATGCGCCGACCACGATCGGCCCGGCCTGGATTGGCTTGGCCAGGTTCGGGCGCAGGGCGTCGCCAGCACTTGCTGGAGCGACACCGGCCTCGAACTCGGACCGGAAATACTTGATGGCACTGCCCAATGGCTCGACGGCACCCGGTGCGTGAGCACAGAAGGTACGGCCTGGGCCGAGGAAGTTGACCAGACCCAGCAGGGTCTCGATGTCTTCGGCGCGGCCCTGGCCTTTTTCCAGGGCGCGCAGCATCTTCACGCTCCATGGCAGGCCGTCGCGGCATGGGGTGCACCAGCCGCACGACTCACGGGCGAAGAACTCTTCCATGTTGCGCAGCAGGGACACCATGTTGACGCTGTCGTCCACCGCCATGGCCAGGCCGGTACCCATACGGGTGCCGACCTTGGCAATGCCGCCGGCGTACATCTGCGCGTCGAGGTGCTCGGGCAGCAGGAAGCCGGTACCGGCGCCGCCTGGCTGCCAGCACTTGAGCTTGAAGCCATCGCGCATGCCGCCGGCGTAGTCTTCGAACAGCTCGCGGGCGGTGACGCCGAACGGCAGTTCCCACAGGCCCGGGTTCTTCACCTTGCCGGAGAAGCCCATCAGCTTGGTGCCGTGGTCTTCGCTGCCTTCGCGTGCCAGCGACTTGTACCAGTCGTTGCCGTTGGCGACGATGGCCGGCACGTTGCACAGGGTCTCGACGTTGTTCACGCACGTCGGCTTGCCCCACACGCCGACGGCGGCAGGGAAGGGCGGCTTGGAGCGTGGGTTGGCGCGACGGCCTTCCAGGGAGTTGATCAGTGCGGTTTCTTCACCGCAGATGTAGCGACCGGCACCGGTGTGCACGAACAGCTCGAAGTCAAAACCCGAGCCGAGGATGTTCTTGCCCAGAAGGCCTGCGGCCTTGGCTTCCTCGATGGCACGGTTCAGGTGCTTGGCCGCGGTGGTGTACTCGCCACGCAGGAAGATGTAGCCGCGGTAGGCCTTCAGCGCACGGGCGCTGATCAGCATGCCTTCGACCAGCAGATGGGGCTGTTGCTCCATCAGCATGCGGTCCTTCCAGGTGTTGGGTTCCATTTCGTCCGCGTTGCACAGCAGGTAGCGGATGTTCATGGATTCGTCTTTGGGCATCAGGCCCCACTTCACGCCGGTGGGGAAGCCCGCGCCACCACGGCCCTTGAGGCCGGAGTCCTTGACGGCCTGGACGATATCGTCCTGGGACATCTGCGCCAGCGCCTTGCGGGCTGCGGCATAGCCGTTCTTGGACTCGTACTCGGCCAGCCAGACCGGCTCGCCATCGTCACGCAGGCGCCAGGTCAGCGGGTGGGTTTCGGCCGTGCGCGCGATGCGGTTGGCCGGGCCGAAGGAAGTAATGGTCATACGTAACCCTCCAGCAGCTTGGAGACGCCGGCAGGTTGCACGTCGCCAAAGGTATCGTCGTCGATCATCAGTGCCGGGGCCTTGTCGCAGTTGCCCAGGCAGCACACTGGCAGCAGGGTGAAGCGACCGTCGGCGGTGGTCTGGCCAAGGCCGATGCCCAGCTCGCTCTGGATCTGGCTGACCACCGACTCATGGCCGCCGATGTAGCAGACCATGCTGTCGCACACGCGAATGATGTGGCGGCCCACTGGCTGGCGGAAGATCTGGCTGTAGAAGGTGGCCACACCCTCGACGTCGCTGGCGGGGATGCCCAGCACTTCGCCGATGGCGTAGATGGCGCCGTCCGGCACCCAGCCACGTTCCTTCTGGACGATCTTCAGGGCTTCGATGGACGCCGCGCGCGGGTCCTCGTAGTGATGCATCTCGTGCTCGATGGCCGAGCGCTCGGTTTCGCTCAGGGCGAAACGGTCTGTCTGGATAAGCGTGCTGTTCATGCTTAGCGGTCCACGTCGGCCATAACGAAGTCGATACTACCCAGGTACGCGATCAAGTCCGCGACCATGCTGCCGCGGATCACCGAAGGGATCTGCTGCAGGTGCGCGTAGCTCGGAGTACGGATCCGGGTGCGGTAGCTCATGGTGCCGCCATCGCTCGTCAGGTAATAACTGTTGATGCCCTTGGTCGCTTCGATCATCTGGAAGGATTCGTTGGCCGGCATCACCGGGCCCCACGAAACTTGCAGGAAGTGCGTGATCAAGGTCTCGATGTGCTGCAGGGTGCGCTCTTTGGGTGGCGGCGTAGTCAGCGGGTGGTCCGCCTTGTACGGGCCTTCCGGCATGTTGCGCATGCACTGGTCGATGATGCGGATACTCTGGCGCATCTCTTCGACACGGACCATGCAGCGATCGTAGGCATCGCCGTTGTGGGCCAGCGGGACTTCGAACTCGAAGTTCTCGTAACCCGAGTACGGACGGGCCTTGCGCAGGTCGAAGTCGCAACCGGTGGAACGCAGGCCGGCACCGGTGGTACCCCACTCCAGGGCTTCCTTGGTGTTATAGGCGGCGACACCGATGGTCCGACCCTTGAGGATGCTGTTCTGCAGGGCGGCCTTGGTGTATTCGTCGAGGCGCTTGGGCAACCAGTCGACGAACTCCTTGACCAGCTTGTCCCAGCCGCGCGGCAGGTCGTGGGCCACGCCGCCGATGCGATACCAGGCCGGGTGCAGGCGGAAGCCGGTGATGGCCTCGATGACCTTGTAGGCGCGCTGGCGGTCGGTGAAGGTGAAGAACACCGGGGTCATGGCGCCCACGTCCTGGATGTAGGTACCCAGGAACAGCAGGTGGCTGGTGATCCGGAAGAACTCGGCCAGCATGATGCGGATGGTGTCGACCTTCTCCGGCACCTTGATGCCAGCCAGCTTCTCGACCGAGAGCACGTACGGCAGGTTGTTCATCACCCCGCCGAGGTAGTCGATGCGGTCGGTGTAGGGGATGAAGCTGTGCCAGGACTGGCGCTCGGCCATTTTCTCGGCGCCACGGTGGTGGTAGCCGATGTCCGGTACGCAGTCGACGATCTCTTCGCCGTCCAGCTGCAGGATGATGCGGAAGGCACCGTGGGCCGAAGGGTGGTTCGGGCCCAGGTTGAGGAACATGTAGTCCTCGTTGGCCCCGGAGCGCTTCATGCCCCAGTCTTCAGGGCGGAAGCGGGCTGCTTCTTCTTCCAGCTGCTGTTTGGCCAGGTTCAGGCTGAACGGATCGAATTCGGTGGCACGGGCCGGGAAGTCCTTGCGCAGCGGGTGACCTTCCCAGGTCGGCGGCATCATGATCCGCGAGAGGTGAGGGTGGCCGGCGAAATCGATGCCGAACATGTCCCAGACTTCGCGCTCGTACCAGTTGGCGTTGGGCCAGATACTGGTCACGGATGGCAGGTTCAGGTCGCCCTCGGACAGGGCTACCTTGATCATCACGTCGCTGTTTCGCTCGATCGACAGCAGGTGGTAGAACACGCTGAAGTCGGCACTTGGCAGGCCCTGGCGCTTGGTGCGCAGGCGCTCGTCCACACCGTGCAGGTCATAGAGCATGACGTACGGCTTGGGCAGGTTGCGCAGGAAGGTCAGGACTTCGACGAGCTTGGAGCGCTCGACCCACAGCACCGGCATGCCGGTGCGGGTGGCCTGGGCGGTGAACGCCTCGGGGCCAAAACGGTTATTGAGTTCGACGACCACATCCTGGTCGTCAGCCTTATAAGGCGGGATGTACAGAGCACTGCCTGTAGTCATGGTTTTTTATCGCTTTCGGTCAACGTAAAGAGTGAAGCCAGTTTCGTTTCTTGGTTAAGAACAGATCTGGATCAGACTTCGTCAGGGCTGCGCAGGTTGGTGACCTGAATACGCTGTTCGCGGCGCTGTTCCTTCTGCGACGGCATTTCAGCGCGATACACGCCTTGGTCGCCGACGACCCAGGAAAGTGGGCGACGCTCCTGGCCAATGGATTCTTGCAAGAGCATCAAGCCCTGCAGGAATGCCTCGGGACGGGGCGGGCAGCCAGGTACGTAGACGTCCACGGGCAGGAACTTGTCCACCCCCTGAACTACAGAGTAGATGTCGTACATGCCACCGGAGTTGGCGCACGAACCCATGGAGATGACCCACTTGGGCTCGAGCATTTGCTCGTAGAGACGCTGGATGATCGGTGCCATCTTGATGAAGCAGGTACCGGCAATGACCATGAAGTCCGCCTGGCGTGGCGATGCCCGGATAACCTCGGCGCCGAAGCGCGCGATGTCATGGGGCGCCGTGAAGGCGGTGGTCATTTCCACGTAGCAGCAGGAGAGACCGAAGTTGTACGGCCACAGGGAGTTCTTGCGACCCCAGTTGACCGCGCCACTCAGCACGTCTTCCAGCTTGCCCATGAAGATGTTTTTGTGGACCTGATCCTCTAACGGATCGGCGACGGTTTCCCGCTGGCCGATTGGATACTGGTCGTTAGGAGCATCGGGGTCGATCCTGGTGAGATTGTACTGCATTGCCAAAGCCTCATTGTTTTAGCTTCGCCTGCCGCTTACGACGACCTTCCGGAGCCCAATCAAGAGCCCCCACCCGCCAAAGGTAGACAAGACCTGCCAACAGAATTGCTATGAAAACGAGAGCTTCGACGAATCCGGTCCAGCCGCTTTCGCGGACGGACACAGACCAGGCAAAGAGAAATAGGGCTTCGATATCGAAGATCACGAAGAGCATCGCGACCAGATAGAATTTGGCTGAGAGCCGCAAGCGGGCGCCACCTGTAGGTAGCATGCCGGACTCGAACGGTTCGTTTTTACTGCGGCCCCAGGCTTTTGACCCGAGGAGGCTGGAGAGGCCGAGCATGAAGGCGCATAGGCCGACAACACCCAGAAGGAAAATGGCAAAGCCCCAGTTGTGGGCCATGAGTCCTGTCGCTTCGGGCATGCTGGTAATCCTTAACAGAGAGCAAGAGTCTCTGAGCTTGATAAAGAAACAAAGCAGTGACGATATGTCGCAGTGCAATCAATCGCGCTGATTTTATGGCTAAACACCGGGCAAGTAAAATTTCTGAAGCGAAATTGTTTATCGTAATAAGGACATAGCTCGCCTTCGTAGCCCCGCAAGCCGCGGCCTGCGGGCATTAGCGGGAGTTTCGTTAATTATCTTTTGTTGTGGCTGTAACGAAAGTCGCAATATCTAAATGATAATCAATATTGTTTGGGTGCTGATTTAAACTGCTTTCCTCGAGGGGGTAGGAAAGTTGTTTGTTATATCCCTGTTACTGCAAGTAGCAGGGCCGCACCTTTTAGCCTGTTTCGCTGCAGTGGATACCGTCCTGGGTCAATGTTTTGCCAGTTTTTGTACGTTGGCTGCGTTGTGATTCGGGAGGTGAGGCAGGGGGGGTGATACCGGCCGTATCGCCCCGGCCGCTTCAGGATGGTAAAAAAAACGCCCCGAACCAGTCGGGGCGTCAGATTTACAGCAATGCAGTTGTTCTTACCGGGTCTGCATTGGCCGCTCGATCGGGGCGTGATGCCGGATCAGTGGAACTGCTCTTCTTCGGTGGAGCCGGTCAGGGCGGTTACCGAGGACTTGCCGCCCTGGATCACGGTGGTCATGTCGTCGAAGTAGCCAGTGCCCACTTCCTGCTGGTGCGCCACGAAGGTGTAGCCTTTGGAGGCGTCGGCGAATTCCTGCTCCTGCAGCTTCACGTAGGCGGTCATGTCGTTGCGGGCGTAGTCATGCGCCAGGTTGAACATGCCGTGCCACATGTTGTGGATGCCGGCCAGGGTGATGAACTGGTGCTTGTAGCCCATTGCCGACAGCTCGCGCTGGAACTTGGCGATGGTGGCGTCGTCCAGGTTCTTCTTCCAGTTGAAGGAAGGCGAGCAGTTGTACGACAGGATCTGGTCCGGGTATTCCTTCTTGATCGCTTCAGCGAAACGACGGGCTTCGTCCAGGTCCGGCTTGGCGGTTTCGCACCAGATCAGGTCGGCGTATGGCGCGTAGGCCAGGCCGCGGGCGATCGCCTGGTCGAGGCCGGCGCGTACTTTGTAGAAACCTTCCTGGGTGCGCTCGCCGACCACGAATGGCTGGTCGTATGGGTCGCAGTCGCTGGTCAGCAGGTCAGCGGCGTTGGCGTCGGTACGGGCCAGGATGATGGTCGGTACGCCGGCAACGTCGGCTGCCAGGCGGGCAGCGGTCAGCTTCTGCACGGCTTCCTGGGTTGGAACCAGTACCTTGCCGCCCATGTGGCCGCACTTCTTCACGGAAGCGAGCTGGTCTTCGAAGTGAACGCCGGCAGCGCCTGCCTCGATCATGTTCTTCATCAGCTCGTAGGCGTTCAGTACGCCGCCGAAACCGGCTTCGGCGTCAGCCACGATCGGTGCGAAGTAGTCGACGTAGCCTTCGTCGCCTGGGTTCTTGCCGGCTTTCCACTGGATCTGGTCGGCACGACGGAACGAGTTGTTGATGCGCTTGACCACGGTTGGAACCGAATCCACCGGGTACAGCGACTGGTCTGGGTACATGGACTCGGCCGAGTTGTTGTCGGCAGCCACTTGCCAGCCGGACAGGTAGATGGCCTGGATGCCAGCCTTGACCTGTTGCACGGCCTGGCCGCCGGTCAGGGCGCCCATGCAGTTGACGAAATCTTTTTCAGGGCGGAAGGATGGGTGGGCGCCCTTGGTCACCAGGTTCCACAGTTTTTCCGCGCCCATGCGGGCCAGGGTGTGCTCTGGCTGGACGGAACCACGCAGGCGAACGACATCGGCGGCGGTGTAGGTACGGGTCACGCCTTTCCAGCGCGGGTTTTCGGCCCAGTCTTTTTCGAGGGCTGCAATTTGCTGTTCGCGTGTCAGTGCCATGGAGATAAACCTCGTCGCATAGGTCTTGGTGGAAAATTCCTGCTCCGCCGATTACGCAGGTCCTGAAAAAGTGCGTAGAAGGCTGTTCGCTGACCAGGAGCTGGATGCTCAAGTCGGTCTGGCGCGATGGCGACGGGTGAACGATGGGCTCGAGGGGAAGTGAGCAGGTGGAGGCCAGCTGCAGGGTGCGTCCGGGCGTCGTGGGCCTTTATGCGATCCTTCAGTGTGTTGCCGATCTACCTAATTACGCTTCCGTCCCTCGGGACAACTTCGTTCCAGTCGCAACCTCGTCAAACGCGCCTTGTGGGCGGTACAGACACGAATCGGCTCAGGTGGGTGGGTTAGAGCAACGATCCGAAGGCCCTTGCCAGGGCCCCTGATTAGCGGGAGCGAGGCCATCATGCCCGCGGTTTTTTGGCTCGTCAAATGTTTTGTAGTGCTTTTTTTGAGGCACTACATCTTTGGTCTAATACGACTAATCAGTCAGTTTTCGGTGCCTTGGTCCAGGGTGTCGACCTTGACCCGCAAGGTCATGTCATCCCGGTCCTGGGTCGAGTAGCTGCGGCCCAGGCCCTGTTTGTCGGCCTGGGTCTGGCGATTGACGCCAGCCAGGGTGATCCACTCGCCCAGCCGTCCGCTGACCGTTGTGTCGGTACTTTGCACGTTCACTACATCGGGACGTTCCTGGCTCATGCGGTCACGGTTGGTGCTGATGCTCAGGTGCACGGTCTCGCCGGTGACGCTTGCTGTCACGTAGAAGCCTTGGGTGACGTTGCGATACTGGGTCTGGTTCTGCAGGCGGCCGTAGGAGTCCGTCTGGGTGGTGGTCAGGGGTATGCTCTGGCCGACCTGGATCAGTGCCGGCACGCCTTCGCTGGCCTGGACCTGCTGGATGCCGCCGTCACGGCTTTCGGTACTGCGGTTGATGATGCGAGCCTGCGGCGCACCGTTGACCGCGTAGCCCTGGTTGCCCTGGAAGTTGTTCTCGTTGGTGTCGACGGTGATCAGCAGGCGCCTGGCCGGGGTGTCGAGCTGGGCGATGAAGGCGCGCAGCTCGGCGATGCGGCCCGGCTCGGCGTTGACGATCAACTGGTTGCCGTAGGCGCTGACCTTGCCGTCCTTGCCGAGGAAGTTCTGTGCCACCGGCAGCAGGTCGGCGCTGGTGCGGTTGTTCAGGGGCACGATTTCGCTGGCGGCGAAGACCGAACAGCTGAAGGTCAGCAGCAGTGTCGTGAGCAGGGTGCGTAGGGACATATCCGTTATCTCCGCGAATAGCTGGCGTAAGGCCTTGAGTTTGACACTTTGTCGGCCCGGGGTGGGGCAAGTTGAATCCTGGACGGCAAAACGCCCCGCCATCCTGGTCCTGGCCTCGAGGCGCAGGGGGTGGCGGGGCGTCTGTTGCACGCTGGGGTGAGTGGGCTGTCAGGCGCCACGCACCATGTCGACGTGGGGGATGCCCGCTTCGAGGAATTCCTCGCTGACGATGGAGAAGCCCAGGCGCTCGTAGAATGGCGTGGCCTGGACCTGGGCGCTGAGCATCTGCTGCTTGAGGCCGCGTTTCTCGGCTTCATCGATGACGGCGCGCATCAGCGCGTCGCCGACTTTCAGGCCGCGCCAGTCCTTGAGTACCGAGACCCGGCCGACGTGGCCGTCGGGCAGCAGGCGCGCGGTGCCGATGGCGAAGTCGCCCTCGAAAGCCAGGAAGTGCACGGCGCCGTTATCGTCGGAATCCCACTCCAGCTCGGGTGGGACCGATTGTTCGGCAATGAATACCGCTTCACGAATGCGCCGGATCTCGGCGTTATCCTTTTGCCAGTCTGCGACACGTACGTGAATCTTATTCATCGGCAAATCCCAGGCTCCCTTGCTTGACCAGTTCGCACAGCAGGCCGCACCCGTCGTCATCCGCCAGCCAGGGGCCGAGGTTGTCGATGTGCAGCGCATCGGCGGCGCAAATCATTTTCAACAGTTCGCGCAGTTTACCGGGAAGCAGCCGGCTTTGGCCGCTGGCAAACAGTAACAAGTCTTCATCCACCTCGGACCAGGCCAGGCGTGCGCTCGGGTTGCGAATCAACACCGCGCCCTGTTCCAGGCTGTCCAGCAGTTCGTCTTCTTCCATCGCTTCCGGGCCTGTCACCAGCTCCGGATAGCGCGGCTCGGTCATGAATTGGCCGAACCAGGTCAGCAGCAGGCGCTCATCGCCCATGTGTTCGGCCAGCAGGCCCTTGAGGCGGTCGAGGGCATCGTGCTGGATCTGGTGCGGATCGGCGACCGGTTGTGCGTCAGCGTCGGTATAGCGCTCTTCGTCTGGCAGGAACTGGCTGAGGAAGTCGGTGAAGTGGGTCAGCACTTCGGCGGCGCTCGGTGCGCGGAAGCCTACCGAGTAGGTCATGCAGTCGTTGACCGCGATGCCGTAGTGGGCCAGGCGTGGCGGCAGGTACAGCATGTCTCCGGGTTCCAGGACCCAGCTTTCGGTTTCTTCGAATTCGGCGAGGATGCGCAGGTCCGCGTGCTGCAGCAGCGGGCTTTGGGCGTCGCACATCTGGCCGATCTTCCAGTTGCGCTTGCCGTGGCCCTGCAGCAGGAACACGTCGTAGTTGTCGAAGTGCGGGCCGACGTTACCGCCAGGGGCGGCGAAGCTGATCATCACGTCGTCGATACGCCAGCTGGGCAGGAAGCGGAAATGTTCCAGCAGCTCGGCGACTTCCGGCACGAACTGATCCACCGCCTGCACCAGCAGGGTCCAGTCGCGCTCGGGCAGCTTGCTGAACTCGTCCTCGGCGAAGGGGCCGCGACGCAGCTCCCAGGGGCGCTCGCCGTTTTCGATTACCAGGCGCGACTCGACTTCTTCTTCCAGGGCCAGGCCGGCCAGTTCGTCGGCATCGATCGGGCTTTGGAAGTCAGGCATGGCCTGGCGCACCAGCAGCGGTTTCTTCTGCCAGTAGTCACGCAGGAATTCCCGCGCGGTGAGGCCGCCCAGAAGTTGCAGAGGAGTATCAGGATTCATGTGTAACCTATTGAAAAAATGTATTTTTCTAGCAGGAATAAAAACGCCCGGCGCGGCCGGGCGTCAGAAGGTCAGGCCGGGCGTCAGATGCGTTTTGCCTGGGCCGCGGCGTTGCCGATGTAGCCGGCCGGGGTGAGCTGCTTCAGCTCGGCCTTGGCGGCCGCTGGCATGTCCAGCCCGTCGATGAAAGTCTGCAGCGCTTCTGGGCTGATGCCCTTGCCGCGTGTCAGTTCCTTGAGTTTTTCGTACGGGTTTTCGATGTTGTAGCGACGCATCACGGTCTGGATCGGCTCGGCCAGTACTTCCCAGCAGGCGTCCAGGTCGTCGGCGATCTTCTGGGCGTTGAGCTCCAGCTTGCCGATGCCCTTGAGGCTGGCTTCGTAGGCGATCACGCTGTGGGCGAAGCCGACGCCCAGATTGCGCAGCACGGTGGAGTCGGTCAGGTCGCGCTGCCAGCGGGAAATCGGCAGTTTGCTGGCCAGGTGCTGGAACAGTGCGTTGGCGATGCCCAGATTGCCTTCGGAGTTCTCGAAGTCGATCGGGTTGACCTTGTGCGGCATGGTCGAGGAGCCGATTTCGCCGGCAATGGTCTTCTGCTTGAAGTAGCCCAGGGAAATGTAGCCCCAGATATCCCGGTCGAAGTCGATCAGGATGGTGTTGAAGCGGGCGATGGCGTCGAACAGCTCGGCGATGTAGTCATGCGGCTCGATCTGCGTGGTGTAGGGGTTGAAGGCCAGGCCCAGCTCATCTTCGATGAAGGCGCGGGCGTTGGCTTCCCAGTCGATGTCCGAGTAGGCCGACAGGTGGGCGTTGTAGTTGCCCACGGCGCCGTTGATCTTGCCCAGCAGCGGTACGGCGGCAACCTGGACGACCTGGCGCTCCAGGCGGTACACCACGTTGGCCAGCTCCTTGCCCAGGGTGGTCGGGGAGGCTGGCTGGCCGTGGGTGCGCGAGAGCATCGGCACGTCGGCGAAGCGGTGGGCCAGTTCGCGGATCGACTCGGCGATCTGGCGCATCAGTGGCAGCAGCACGCTGTCGCGGCCTTCGCGCAGCATCAGGGCGTGGGACAGGTTGTTGATGTCCTCGCTGGTGCAGGCGAAGTGGATGAATTCGCTGACCTTGGCCAGCTCAGGGAGCTTGGCGGCTTGCTCCTTGAGCAGGTATTCGATGGCCTTGACGTCGTGGTTGGTGGTGCGCTCGATTTCCTTGACTCGCTCGGCGTGCTCGAGGGCGAAGTCGTCGGCCAGGCTGTTGAGCAGGGCGTTGGCGTCGGCGGAGAAGGCCGGCACTTCAGCGATTTGCGGGTGGGCGGCCAGGCGCTGGAGCCAGCGCACCTCGACCAGGGCGCGGAAACGGATCAGGCCGTATTCGCTGAAAATGGGCCGCAGGGCCTGGGTTTTGCCGGCGTAGCGGCCGTCAACAGGGGAAACCGCAGTGAGCGAAGAGAGCTGCATGGGGTGTTCTCGGACAGTCGGGCAACGAAATGGGGCGCGTATCATACATGAAAATATCCGCCGGTCCGTTGCCAACTGACCAGCGTCTTACGCGCAGCTCTTGAAAAAAACGCTTGGGCGAGCGCAGCTCAGTGGCTGCGCATCAGGGGGTAGAGTTCTTTGAGCAGTTTGCGCCGGCTCAGTACCAGCTGCCAGCGATGGCCGCCCAACTGCCGCCACAGGCGTGCCGAGCGGATACCGGCCAGGAGCAGGGCGCGGATCTTCGAGGCGTTGCTCGGCTGCTGCAGGTTGCGCATGTCGCCATGGACCTGGATGCGCTGGCGCAGGGTGCTCAGGGTGTCCTGGTACAGCCCGCCGCAAGCGGCGATCACGTTTTCATGGGCTGGGCCGAAGTGCTCCACCTGGGACTGGATCTGCGGCAGGCGCTTGCCGATGGTATCGAGCATGTCGCCACGCTTGGCCAACTGGCGTTCCAGGCCGAGCATCGACAGGGCGTAGCGCAACGGCTCGCGTTGCAGCGAGCTGGGGTCGCGCTCCAGGGCACCGATCAGGGCTCGGTAGCCTTCACGCAGGTTCAGATCGTCGCCGCCATAGACTTCCAGGGTGTCCTTGGGGTCGCGGATCAGCAGGCTGCCGAGCATGCAGCTCAGGGGGGCTTCGCTGACTTGGCCGGTCTTGGCGATCCGGTCCACCAGTACCGCGGCCAGGAACACCCCGCCCAGTGCCGTCAATTGCTCCTGGATCGGGCTCATGGGCGCTGGTCCTTGCTGGTCCAGGGCTCGGCGACTTCGATGACGCCGCCGCCGAGGCAGATTTCACCGTCATAGAACACCACGGACTGGCCGGGGGTCACGGCGCGTTGCGGGTCGTCGAAGGTCGCGCGGTAGCCGTTGGCGGTCTTTTCCAGGGTGCAGGGCTGGTCGCCCTGGCGGTAGCGTACCTTGGCGGTCAGGCGCCGAGGCTGGCTGAGATCGACGGGGTTGACCCAATAGATCTCCGAGGCCAGCAGGGCACGAGAGAACAGCCAGGGGTGGTCATTGCCCTGGCCGACGATCAGCTCGTTGTGCTTCAGGTCCTTGGCCAGCACGTACCACGGCTCGTCGCCAGCATCCTTCAGGCCGCCGATGCCCAGGCCCTGGCGCTGGCCGATGGTGTGGTACATCAGGCCGTGATGGCGGCCGATGACTTCGCCCTCGGTGGTCCTGATCTCGCCGGGCTGGGCCGGCAGGTACTGCTTGAGGAAGTCGCTGAAGCGTCGTTCACCGATGAAGCAGATGCCGGTGGAGTCCTTTTTCTTGGCGGTGGCCAGGTCATGTTTCTCGGCAATGGCGCGTACTTCGGGTTTTTCCAGTTCGCCCACCGGGAACAGGGTCTTGGCGATCTGCTCGCCGCCCACTGCATGCAGGAAGTAGCTCTGGTCCTTGTTCGGGTCCAGGCCCTTGAGCAATTCGGTGCGGCCGTCGATATCACGGCGACGCACATAGTGGCCGGTGGCGATCAGGTCGGCGCCGAGCATCATGGCGTAGTCCAGGAACGCCTTGAACTTGATTTCCCGGTTGCACAGGATGTCCGGGTTCGGCGTGCGGCCAGCCTTGTACTCCTCCAGGAAGTGCTCGAACACGTTGTCCCAGTACTCGGCGGCGAAGTTGGCGGTGTGCAGCTTGATGCCCAGCTTGTCGCAGACGGCCTGGGCGTCGGCCAGGTCGTCCATGGCGGTGCAGTATTCGGTTCCGTCGTCTTCCTCCCAGTTCTTCATGAACAGGCCTTCCACCTGGTAACCCTGCTCCATCAGCAGGAGGGCGGAAACGGAAGAATCCACGCCGCCGGACATGCCGACAATGACGCGCTTCTTTTGGGTGTCAGAAGGGGCTGGATCACGCATAGGAATTCAACGGGTGTCTGGAAAAAGGACGGGATTCTAACAGGCTGACGCCTGCAAGGGGGAAACTGCGATCAAAGCGACGGACGGATCAGTGCCAGGCTGTGGGGTTGGCCAGCCAGGTAATCGTCCAGGCACTGCAGGACCAGCTCGCTGCGCCACTGAGGGCGCTGCTCCAGCAATTGCTCGCGGGTCAGCCAGCGTGGGCCGATGATGCCGTGGTCCAGTGGGTAGTCGGGATGGTGGCGCAGCGGCCTGGCGGCGAAGCACACGCGCTGGTAGGTCACGCCGTTGCTGGGGGCGGTGTAGAGGTAGATGCCCACTACGCCGGTCAATTCCACGTCCCAGCCGGTTTCTTCAAGGGTTTCGCGCACGGCTGCCTGCAGCAGGCTTTCATTCGCGTCCAGGTGCCCGGCGGGCTGGTTGAGGACCGCCTGTTCGCCCTGGAACTCCTCGACGAACAGGAAGCGTCCCTGGTCCTCGACGATAGTGGCGACGGTGATATGGGGTTGCCATTCCATGGGTAGGGCTCTGTCTTGAGTGGGGTGATCATCATAAAACGAACACCCGTGCCTGTAGGAGCGAAGCTTGCTCGCGATGAAGGTCGCGCGTTGCGCCTGGCCCATCGCGGCCCCTTGTCGCGAGCAAGTTTCGCTCCTGGAAGAATGGTGTTGTACAGAAAGCACAAACCCCGGCACGGGGCCGGGGTTTGCGTTACAGCGGTATGGCTTAAGCCAGCGCAGCGATAGCCGCGTTGAGGGTAGCGCTCGGGCGCATGGCCTTGCTCACCAGCTCAGGGTTGGCTGCGTAGTAGCCGCCGATGTCCACTGGCTTGCCTTGTACGCCGTTGAGCTCGGCGACGATGGTCGCTTCGTTCTCGGTCAGGGCCTTGGCCAGGGGAGCGAACTGCGCTTGCAGTGCTGCGTCCTCGGTCTGGGCTGCCAGGGCCTGGGCCCAGTACAGCGCCAGGTAGAAGTGGCTGCCGCGGTTGTCGATGTTGCCGACTTTGCGCGATGGCGACTTGTTGTTGTCCAGGAACTGGCCGGTGGCCTGGTCCAGGGTCTTGGCCAGGACCAGGGCCTTGGCGTTGTCGTAGGTGTTGCCCAGGTGTTCCAGGGAGGCGGCCAGGGCCAGGAACTCACCCAGGGAGTCCCAGCGCAGGAAGTTCTCTTCCAGCAGCTGTTGCACGTGCTTCGGAGCGGAACCGCCGGCACCGGTCTCGAACAGGCCGCCACCGTTCATCAGCGGCACGATCGACAGCATCTTGGCGCTGGTGCCCAGTTCCATGATCGGGAACAGGTCGGTCAGGTAGTCACGCAGTACGTTACCGGTCACCGAGATGGTGTCCTTGCCGTCGCGGGTGCGGGCCAGGGTGAATTTCATGGCTTCGACCGGCGACATGATGCGGATGTCCAGGTCGCTAGTGTCGTGGTCCTTCAGGTAGGTCTGGACCTTCTCGATCATCACGCCGTCGTGGGCGCGCATCGGGTCGAGCCAGAAGATCGCCGGGGTGCTGCTGGCACGGGCGCGGTTGACGGCCAGCTTGACCCAGTCCTGGATCGGCGCGTCCTTGGTCTGGCACATGCGGAAGATATCGCCGGCCTCGACTTTCTGTTCCAGCAGCAGGTTGCCCTTGCTGTCGGTAACGCGTACCACGCCGTCGGCCTTGATCTGGAAGGTCTTGTCGTGGGAGCCGTACTCTTCGGCTTTTTTCGCCATCAGGCCAACGTTCGGCACGCTGCCCATGGTGGTCGGATCGAAGGCGCCATTGGCCTTGCAGTCTTCAATCACGGCCTGGTAGATGGTGGCGTAGCAACGATCCGGAATCACCGCCTTGGTGTCGTGCAGCTGGCCGTCGGTGCCCCACATCTTGCCGGAGTCACGGATCATGGCCGGCATCGAGGCGTCGACGATCACGTCGCTCGGCACGTGCAGGTTGGTGATGCCCTTGTCGGAGTTGACCATGGCCAGGGCAGGGCGAGCGGCGTAGACGGCCTGGATGTCAGCCTCGATCGCAGCTTGCTGCTCGGCTGGCAGGGCCTTGATGCGGGCGTACAGGTCGCCGATGCCGTTGTTCAGGTTGAAGCCGATTTCCTGCAGCACCTGGGCATGCTTGGCCAGGGCGTCCTGGTAGAACTCGGCAACGATCTGGCCGAACATGATCGGGTCGGAGACCTTCATCATGGTGGCTTTCAGGTGGACCGACAGCAGTACGCCCTGTGCCTTGGCGTCTTCGATTTCGGCGGCGATGAAGGCGCGCAGGGCCTTCTTGCTCATTACGGCGCAGTCGAGGATCTCACCGGCTTGTACGCTGGTCTTTTCCTTCAGGACGGTGGCGGTGCCGTCCTGGGTGATCAACTCGATCTTGACGCTATCTGCGGCTTCGATCAGTGCGGCCTTCTCGCTGCCGTAGAAGTCGCCGCTGCTCATGTGGGCCACGTGGGACTTGGAGTCCTGGGCCCAGCTGCCCATCTTGTGCGGGTGCTTGCGTGCGTAGTTCTTGACCGACAGCGGAGCGCGGCGGTCGGAGTTGCCTTCACGCAGGACCGGGTTCACGGCGCTGCCCTTGACCTTGTCGTAACGGGCCTTGGCGTCTTTCTCGGCGTCGGTGGTGGCGTTTTCCGGGTAGTCCGGCAGGGCGTAGCCCTGGGCTTGCAGCTCCTTGATCGCGGCCTGCAGCTGCGGTACCGAGGCGCTGATGTTCGGCAGCTTGATGATGTTGGCTTGCGGGGTGACCGCCAGCTCGCCCAGTTCGGCGAGGTGGTCCGGCACGGCTTTGCTGCCCAACTGCTCGGGGAAGCTGGCGAGGATGCGCCCGGCCAGGGAGATGTCGCGGGTTTCCACGGCGATATCAGCCGAAGCGGTGAAGGCTTCTACGATAGGCAGCAGGGAATAGGTGGCGAGGGCGGGTGCTTCGTCGGTGAAGGTGTAGATGATCTTCGAGCGGGTGGGCATATTCGGATTAACTCTCTTCTTTGCTAAAGCGTGCGCAGAAACTCGAGGTGCGCCGGGTAAAGCGCTTTCGTTCAAAGGTCATCCATGAGCCGAATGTCGAGGTTTCTTCGCGGTGATGTTGGGTGCATCAGTCGAGCGTCAAGCGGGTGGGTTGCGGTAACAACCCGGCTTCGTGCGGCCAGTCTCGGCTAGTCTTTTTCCGGTTGCAGAGCGTTCGGCCGTCGTGACTCTGTGGTCAGCGGCGGCATTATACATAGGTGGCTAGCAAAACGCCGGTGCTTCATATGCATGGGCGCTCGTCCATTGGTCTAAAGGTCGCAGGCAAGGTGGCGGCGTAGAGTCGTCGCCAGTGCTCGAATTTGGCACTTTTCCCTTTGCTTTCAGGCTTGTAGGCCGCGAATTGCAACGCTTTCACGGCATCCGGGTGGAACATGAGGTTCCCGTCCAGATACAACTGGGTTACGCTCGAATGCAGCCAGATGTTCAATCCACACAACGGAGTTCAGCATGGGATACAAGAAGATTCAGGTTCCAGCAGTCGGCGACAAAATCACCGTCAATGCAGACCATTCTCTCAATGTTCCTAACAACCCGATTATCCCTTTCATCGAAGGCGACGGTATTGGTGTTGATATCAGCCCGGTCATGATCAAGGTTGTCGATGCTGCAGTGAAAAAAGCCTACGGCGGCGAACGCAAGATTTCCTGGATGGAAGTGTATGCCGGGGAAAAAGCGACTCAAGTGTACGACCAGGACACCTGGCTTCCCCAGGAAACCCTGGACGCGGTGAAGGATTACGTGGTTTCCATCAAGGGTCCGCTGACCACTCCGGTCGGTGGCGGCATCCGCTCCCTGAACGTGGCGCTGCGCCAGCAACTGGACCTGTATGTGTGCCTGCGTCCGGTGCGCTGGTTCGAAGGCGTGCCCAGCCCGGTGAAGAAGCCTGGCGATGTGGACATGACCATCTTCCGCGAGAACTCCGAGGACATCTACGCCGGTATCGAGTGGAAAGCCGGTTCGGCAGAAGCCACCAAGGTGATCAAGTTCCTCAAAGAGGAAATGGGCGTCACCAAGATCCGTTTCGATGAAAACTGCGGCATCGGCGTCAAGCCGGTCTCCCTGCAGGGCACCAAGCGACTGGCGCGCAAGGCGCTGCAATACGTGGTGGATAACGATCGTGACTCGCTGACCATCGTGCACAAGGGCAACATCATGAAGTTCACCGAAGGTGCCTTCAAGGAGTGGGCCTATGAAGTGGCGGCCGAGGAGTTCGGCGCGACCCTGCTGGACGGTGGCCCGTGGATGCAGTTCAAGAACCCGAAAACCGGCAAGAACGTCATCGTCAAGGATGCCATCGCCGACGCCATGCTCCAGCAGATCCTGCTGCGCCCGGCCGAATACGATGTGATCGCCACCCTCAACCTCAACGGTGACTACCTGTCCGACGCCCTGGCGGCGGAAGTCGGTGGCATCGGTATCGCTCCAGGCGCCAACCTGTCGGACACCGTGGCCATGTTCGAAGCCACCCACGGTACTGCGCCCAAATATGCCGGCAAGGACCAGGTCAACCCGGGCTCGCTGATCCTCTCGGCCGAGATGATGCTGCGCCACATGGGCTGGACCGAAGCGGCGGACCTGATCATCAAGGGCACCAACGGCGCGATCTCGGCCAAGACCGTGACCTATGACTTCGAGCGCCTGATGGACGGTGCGACCCTGCTGTCTTCCTCGGCCTTCGGTGATGCGCTGATCTCGCACATGTAAGCCACGCTGCGAGCAAAACGAACCGGCCGATTCAATCCCTTGAATCGGCCGGTTTTTTTATGACTGGATGTTGGGTAAATCAGCTCAAGGCGCTTTCGTGCTGGGCCTCGGCGGCAAGGATTTCTCCGGGCGCCTTCAAGGAGCTTATCTTGACCGCATGCAGCCCCTTGGGTCCTTGGATGATCTCGAAGCTCACGGCCTGCCCGGCTTTCAAGGTCTTGTAGCCATCCATTTCGATGGCCGAGTAGTGGGCGAAGAGATCGTCGCTCTTGCCCTCCTCATTAATAAAGCCGTAACCCTTGGCATTGTTGAACCACTTGACCTTACCGCTAGCCATACTCATATCCCTCTGCAACAGACTCCATCACTGGAGTATCATCCAGTTCATCCACCGTCAAACTTGGTAAAAAGGTTGACGCCGTGGACGTTTATTACCCAATGTGGGCCCTATTGGTTGTAACACCGTTTTGCCGATAGTCAAGGTGACCCGGCGGTCGGAGTTGAATTCCCCCCAGGGCGCCCCCACCACTGTATTTGCACAACTGACGAACCTTCTTTCCATGCATGCAATCAGCCAGATTCGACTAACATTCAATCAGGATCGCCCGGACTTGCACGACGACGATTCCGCTGGCTTGGCGGTACAGGAGGCCAAGCCTGCGCTTCAGGCGCCGCCGATGTACAAGGTGGTTTTGTTCAACGATGACTACACCCCGATGGATTTCGTCGTCGAAGTGCTCGAGATGTTTTTTAACCTGAATCGCGAGCTGGCGACCAAGGTCATGCTGGCCGTCCATACCGAAGGACGGGCAGTGTGTGGATTGTTTACCCGCGACATCGCCGAGACCAAGGCCATGCAGGTCAACCAGTACGCCAGGGAAAGCCAGCATCCGCTACTCTGTGAAATCGAGAAGGACGGTTAACGCCGACCACTTGGGTATGAGGTGAAGCTATGTTAAACCGCGAGCTCGAAGTCACCCTCAATCTCGCCTTCAAGGAGGCCCGTTCGAAGCGTCATGAGTTCATGACCGTCGAGCACCTCCTGTTGGCTCTATTGGATAATGAGGCCGCTGCCACTGTTCTCCGTGCCTGCGGAGCGAACCTCGACAAGCTCAAGCATGACCTGCAGGAGTTCATCGACTCCACTACGCCATTGATTCCTGTACACGATGAAGATCGCGAGACTCAGCCAACCCTGGGTTTCCAGCGGGTGCTGCAGCGCGCGGTATTTCATGTGCAGAGTTCGGGCAAGCGTGAAGTTACCGGTGCCAACGTACTGGTAGCGATCTTCAGCGAGCAGGAGAGCCAGGCAGTGTTCCTGCTCAAGCAGCAGAGCGTTGCCCGCATCGACGTGGTCAACTATATCGCCCATGGCATCTCCAAGGTGCCCGGGCATGGCGACCATTCCGAGGGTGAGCAGGAAATGCAGGACGAGGAGGGTGGGGAGCCGTCTTCTTCGGGCAATCCTCTGGATGCCTATGCCAGCAATCTCAATGAACTGGCCCGTCAGGGGCGCATCGACCCGTTGGTTGGGCGTGAGCATGAGGTCGAGCGCGTGGCGCAGATCCTGGCTCGCCGGCGCAAGAACAACCCGCTGCTGGTGGGCGAGGCAGGGGTGGGCAAGACCGCGATTGCCGAAGGCCTGGCCAAGCGTATCGTCGACAATCAGGTGCCAGACCTGCTGATCAACAGCGTGGTGTATTCCCTGGATCTGGGCGCCCTGCTAGCGGGTACCAAGTACCGTGGCGACTTCGAGAAGCGCTTCAAGGCGCTTCTGGGCGAGCTGAAGAAGCGTCCGCAGGCGATCCTGTTCATCGACGAGATCCATACCATCATCGGTGCCGGTGCGGCGTCCGGTGGGGTGATGGACGCCTCCAACCTGCTCAAGCCGCTGCTTTCTTCCGGTGACATCCGTTGCATCGGCTCGACCACTTTCCAGGAATTCCGTGGGATTTTCGAGAAAGATCGGGCCCTGGCCCGGCGCTTCCAGAAGGTCGACGTCACCGAGCCTTCGGTCGAGGACACCATCGGTATCCTGCGCGGGCTCAAGGCGCGCTTCGAGCAGCACCACGGCATCGAATACAGCGACGAAGCCTTGCGTGCCGCGGCGGAATTGGCCTCGCGCTATATCAATGACCGGCATATGCCTGACAAGGCCATCGACGTCATCGACGAAGCGGGCGCCTTCCAGCGCCTGCAGCCGGCCGAGAAACGCGTCAAGCGCATCGAAGTGGCGCAGGTCGAAGATATCGTGGCGAAGATTGCCCGTATTCCGCCGAAGCATGTCACCAGTTCCGACAAGGAACTGCTGCGCAACCTCGAGCGTGACCTCAAGCTGACGGTGTTCGGCCAGGATGCGGCGATCGACTCGTTGGCTACCGCCATCAAGCTGTCCCGTGCGGGCCTGAAGTCGCCGGACAAGCCGGTCGGTTCCTTTCTGTTCGCCGGCCCTACCGGTGTCGGCAAGACCGAAGCGGCGCGGCAACTGGCCAAGGCCATGGGGATCGAGCTGGTGCGCTTCGACATGTCCGAGTACATGGAGCGGCATACCGTTTCGCGCCTGATCGGTGCGCCTCCCGGTTATGTCGGTTTCGACCAGGGCGGACTGCTGACCGAGGCGATCACCAAGCAACCGCACTGCGTGCTGCTGCTCGATGAAATCGAGAAGGCCCATCCGGAAGTCTTCAACCTGCTCCTGCAGGTGATGGATCACGGAACCCTGACCGACAACAACGGGCGCAAGGCGGATTTCCGCAACGTGATCATCATCATGACCACCAACGCCGGTGCTGAAACCGCGGCGCGAGCCTCCATCGGTTTCACTCATCAGGATCACTCTTCCGATGCCATGGAAGTGATCAAGAAGAGCTTCACGCCGGAGTTCCGCAACCGCCTGGATACCATCATCCAGTTCGGTCGCTTGAGCCATGAAGTGATCAAGAGCGTGGTGGACAAGTTCCTTACCGAGCTTCAGGCGCAGTTGGAAGACAAGCGCGTGCAGCTGGAAGTGACCGATGCCGCCCGCAGTTGGCTGGCCGCCGGTGGCTACGATGTAGCCATGGGGGCGCGTCCGATGGCGCGCCTGATCCAGGACAAGATCAAGCGCCCGTTGGCCGAAGAGATCCTGTTCGGCGAGTTGTCCGACCATGGCGGTGTGGTGCACATCGACATCAAGGATGGCGAGTTGACCTTCGATTTCGAGACCACGGCGGAAATGGCCTGATAGAGCTCGTCTCGTAGAAATGCCAAAGGCACCGCAAGGTGCCTTTGTGCTATCTGGAGAATGGATGTTGAAACCTGCAGGCAGGTTTTTCAGGCGCCAACAAAAACGCCCGGCTTGGCCGGGCGTCTTGTATTGACTTGCTTAGCGAGCGCGGTAAGTGATACGCCCTTTGCTCAAGTCATAGGGCGTCAGCTCGACGCGCACCTTGTCACCGGTAAGAATACGAATGTAGTTCTTGCGCATCTTGCCGGAGATGTGCGCGGTTACGACGTGCCCATTTTCCAACTCCACGCGAAACATGGTGTTGGGCAGGGTGTCGACGACAGTGCCTTCCATTTCGAAGCTGTCTTCTTTCGACATGCAGTAAAGCCCTCGGTGTCCAGTTAATGGCCCGGTGCAACTGCGCCAGGCAAAAGCGGCGTGCATTGTGCCCGAAAAGTGGGGTTCAAGCCAAGACCTTCTAGTTCAGGAGCACCCAGCGCTGGTTGATCAGAAGCTCGATGGGGCGGTATTGAGTCTTGTAATTCATCTTTTTGCAGTTCTTGATCCAATAGCCGAGATAGACCGCGTCAAGGCCCAGGCGCAGGCTTTCGCCGATCTGCCAGAGGATCGCGTAGCGCCCGAGGCTGCGGCGTTCTTCGTCGGGTTCATAGAAGGTGTAGACCGCCGACAGGCCGTTGGGCAGCAGATCGGTGACGGCTACGGCCAGCAAGCGGCCTTCGAGGCGAAACTCATAGAAGCGCGAGAAAGGCAGGTCGCGGACCAGGAAAGTCGAGAATTGATCGCGACTGGGGGGGAACATGTCGCCATCGGCGTGGCGTTGCTCGATGTAGCGCTGGTACAGGTCGAAATATTCTTCGCTGAAACTGGGTTTGGCCGCTTGCACGGTCAGGTCGCTGTTGCGCTTGAGGATGCGTTTTTGCTGGCGATTGGGCAGGAACTGCGCTGCCGGGATGCGCGCCGGCACACAAGCGTTGCAGTTTTGGCAATGGGGCCGGTACAGATGATCACCGCTGCGGCGAAAGCCCATTTCCGACAGATCCGCATAGACATGCACATCCATGGGCTGGCTGGGATCGAGGAACAGGGTAGTGGCCTGTTCGCCGGGCAGGTAGCTGCAAGAATGGGGTTGAGTGGCATAAAACTTCAGGCGCGCCAACTCGGTCATGAGTCAACCCTCGGGATAAGCTTTGGCTCTAAGTGTAAGCCACCCCCGCCAAACCCGCCTAGGAAACCCATGTGGCGCGGCTCGGCTGGTCCAGGTGACGTTGCAGGTAATCGGAAAATTCCCTGCGGGTTATGGCACGGGCACCCAGGCTATGCAGATGGTCGGTGGGCATCTGGCAGTCGATCAGGACGAAACCCCAGTCCTTCAGTCGCTCCACCAGTGTGGCGAAGCCGAACTTCGATGCATTGTCGGCGCGGCTGAACATCGATTCGCCGAAGAACAGCTGTCCCATGGCCAGTCCGTAAAGCCCGCCCACCAGTACTCCCTGGTCCCAGACCTCCACCGAATGGGCGTGGCCACGCTGATGCAGTTGCAGGTAGGCGTTCTGCATCGCCTCGCTGATCCAGGTGCCATCGGCATAGGTCCGGGGGGCCGCGCAGGCGCTGATGACCGCGGCGAAGTCTTGGTCGAACGTGACCTGGTAGCGCTGTTGGCGCAAGAGCTTGGCCAGGCTGCGGGATACATGCAGTTCGTTCGGAAACAATACGGTGCGCGGATCCGGCGACCACCAGAGGATTGGCTGGCCCTCGGAAAACCAGGGAAAGCAGCCGTGGCGGTAGGCTTGGACCAGGCGCTCGGCCGACAGGTCGCCCCCTGCAGCCAACAGTCCGTTGGGCTCGCGCATGGCTTTTTCCAAGGGGGGGAAATCAAGATTGTTGCGTTGTAACCAGGTCAGCATGGCATCCAGACTTGCGGCAGGGGAGGGCGGTGGCAGGCCGCCAGGCGACCTGCCACAAGCCTAGGGCGAGGCCCTAGTTGTCGTCGAGGAATTTTTCCGCGTCCAGGGCAGCCATGCAACCGGCCCCGGCGGAAGTGACG
Source organism: Pseudomonas sp. FW507-12TSA (assembly GCF_058781435.1). Lineage (NCBI taxonomy): Bacteria > Pseudomonadati > Pseudomonadota > Gammaproteobacteria > Pseudomonadales > Pseudomonadaceae > Pseudomonas > Pseudomonas sp. FW507-12TSA. The sequence goes on along the minus strand of NZ_JBYSWT010000012.1, from coordinate 51,871 downwards.
GCCTGGCGGTAGACGTGGTCGGCCACATCGCCAGCGGCGAACACTCCGGGGATGTCGGTGGCGGTGACGTCGCCTTCGCTGCCGCCCTTGACCAGAAGGTAGCCGTCGCGCATCTGCAGTTGCCCCTGGAACAGGTCGGTGTTGGGCTTGTGGCCGATGGCGATGAATACTCCGGACAGCGCCAGGTCGGAGGTGGTGCCGGTCTGGCTGTCCCTCAAGCGTGCGCCCGTGACTCCGCTGGCATCGCCGAGTACTTCATCCAGATGCTGGTTCCAGTGCAGGCGGATGTTGCCATTGGCCGCTTTGTCGAACAGCTTGTCCTGGAGGATCTTCTCCGCCCGGAGCTTGTCGCGACGATGCACCAGGTGCACCTCCCGAGCGATGTTCGACAGGTACAGGGCTTCCTCTACCGCGGTGTTGCCGCCGCCGATCACCGCCACTACCTGGTTGCGATAGAAAAAACCGTCGCAGGTCGCGCAAGCCGAAACGCCCTTGCCGGAAAAGGCTTCCTCGGAGGGCAGGCCCAGGTATTGCGCCGAGGCCCCGGTGGCGATGATCAGCGCGTCGCAGCTATAGCTGCCGCTGTCGCCGACCAGGACAAAAGGCCGTTGCTGCAACTGAGCGGTGTGAATGTGGTCATAGACGATCTGAGTGTCGAAGCGCTCGGCGTGTTTCTGCATGCGTTCCATCAGCACGGGGCCGGTCAGGCCTTCGACATCGCCAGGCCAGTTGTCTACTTCCGTGGTGGTGGTCAGTTGGCCGCCGGCCTGCAGGCCGGTGATCATGGTCGGTTTGAGGTTGGCCCGGGCGGCGTAGACCGCGGCGCTGTAGCCGGCAGGGCCGGAGCCCAGGATGATCAGGCGTGAATGCTTCGCGTCGTTCATAAAAACACCTCATAAGCCTTTGTCAGCAAAGAGAATGCATGCTCCAATTGAACAGCGTATGACAGGCAGAAAACGATGCCCGGCGAGCCTTCCTGGCGTGGCATGGAGTGAACAAACCCGTACAATGTGGCGTTATGGCGGGCTTATTCGCAATTGCACTGTTTCAGAAGCAAGTGACTGAATGTTAAAAGTAGCCCCAGTTACGCCGGTCAACTTTATTTACCTGCTCGGATTGAGCAGTATTTGTAGTCAATCACCCGTTGGACGCGCCCTTGGCGCAGGAAAAGACGCGTTTTGAAGAAATCCACCGCAGCACCCAAACCCGTTGTTCCGCTCTGGCGTCAACAGTTGCACTACCGGCTCAAGGAAGGTGCGCTGATCGCCATCGGAGCCTTGTGCCTGTTCTTGATGATGGCGCTTTTGACCTATGGCAAGGACGATCCGGGTTGGAGTCATAACAGCAAGATCGAGGACGTGCAGAACTTCGGTGGTCCCGCCGGTTCCTACAGCGCCGACATGTTGTTCATGGTGCTGGGTTACTTTGCCTATATCTTCCCGCTGTTGCTGGCGATCAAGACCTACCAGATCTTCCGCCAGCGCCATGAGCCCTGGCAGTGGAGTGGCTGGTTGTTTTCCTGGCGCCTGATCGGCCTGGTGTTCCTGGTGTTGTCCGGCGCGGCGCTGGCGCATATCCATTTCCATGCCGCCACGGGCCTGCCGGCCGGTGCTGGCGGCGCCCTGGGCGAGAGCCTGGGCGACCTGGCCAAGAATGCCCTGAACATACAGGGCAGTACCCTGATGTTCATCGCCCTGTTCCTGTTCGGCCTGACGGTGTTCACCGACCTGTCCTGGTTCAAGGTCATGGACGTCACCGGCAAGATCACCCTCGATCTGTTCGAGTTGGTCCATGGCGCTGCCAATCGCTGGTGGGATGAGCGCATGGAGCGCAAGCAACTGGTGGCGCAACTGCGCGAAGTGGACGCCCGGGTCGACGAAGTCGTAGCGCCGAGCGTCGCCGACAAACGCGAGCAGGCCAAGGTCAAGGAGCGCCTGATCGAGCGTGAGCAAGCCCTGAGCAAGCACATGTCCGAGCGCGAGAAGCAGGTGCCGCCAGTGATTACGCCAGTGGCCACCAAGCCGCCGGAGCCGAGCAAGCGTGTGCAGAAGGAGAAGCAGGTACCGTTGTTCATCGACAGCGCGGTGGAAGGTACCTTGCCGCCGATCTCGATCCTCGACCCTGCGGAAAAGAAACAGCTCAACTACTCCCCCGAGTCCCTGGCGGCCGTCGGCCACTTGCTGGAGATCAAGCTCAAGGAGTTCGGGGTCGAGGTCGCGGTGGACTCCATCCACCCAGGGCCGGTGATCACCCGTTACGAAATCCAGCCAGCGGCCGGGGTCAAGGTCAGCCGGATCGCCAACCTGGCCAAGGACCTGGCCCGTTCCCTGGCCGTGACCAGCGTGCGGGTGGTGGAAGTGATTCCCGGCAAGACCACCGTGGGCATCGAGATTCCCAATGAAGACCGGCAGATAGTGCGCTTCTCCGAAGTGCTCTCGACTCCGGAATACGACAACTTCAAGTCCCCGGTGACCCTGGCCCTGGGCCACGACATCGGCGGCAAGCCGATCATCACCGACCTGGCGAAGATGCCGCACCTGCTGGTGGCCGGTACCACCGGTTCCGGCAAGTCGGTGGGGGTCAACGCGATGATCCTGTCGATCCTGTTCAAGTCCGGCCCGGAAGACGCCAAGCTGATCATGATCGACCCGAAGATGCTCGAACTGTCGATCTACGAGGGCATTCCGCACTTGCTGTGCCCGGTGGTCACCGACATGAAGGACGCGGCCAACGCCCTGCGCTGGAGCGTGGCCGAGATGGAGCGGCGCTACAAGCTCATGGCCAAGATGGGCGTGCGCAACCTCTCGGGCTTCAACGCCAAGGTCAAGGAAGCTATCGATGCCGGCACGCCGCTGGCCGACCCGCTGTACAACCGCGAGAGCATCCACGACGAAGCGCCTTTGCTGACCAAGCTGCCGACCATCGTGGTGGTGGTCGACGAATTCGCCGACATGATGATGATCGTCGGCAAGAAGGTCGAAGAGCTGATCGCCCGTATCGCCCAGAAGGCCCGGGCCGCCGGTATCCACCTGATCCTGGCGACCCAGCGGCCGTCGGTGGACGTGATCACCGGCCTGATCAAGGCCAACATCCCGACCCGCATGGCGTTCCAGGTATCGAGCAAGATCGACTCGCGGACCATCATCGACCAGGGTGGCGCCGAGCAACTGCTGGGCCACGGTGACATGCTCTACATGCCGCCCGGTACCAGCCTGCCGATCCGGGTCCATGGCGCCTTCGTATCCGACGATGAAGTGCATCGCGTGGTGGAGGCCTGGAAGCTGCGCGGCGCGCCCGAATACAACGACGACATCCTCAATGGCGTCGAAGAGGCCGGTAGCGGCTTCGAAGGCAGCAGCGGCGGTGGCGAGGGCGATGATCCGGAAGCCGACGCGCTCTACGACGAAGCGGTGCAGTTCGTGCTGGAAAGCCGCCGGGCCTCGATTTCCGCGGTCCAACGCAAGCTGAAGATTGGCTACAACCGCGCTGCCCGGATGATCGAGGCCATGGAAATGGCCGGGGTGGTGACGGCGATGAACACCAACGGTTCCCGCGAAGTCCTGGCTCCCGGCCCTTCGCGCGACTGATCGCGGTTTCGATATCAGCGGCGTGAGGCCACGCCGCTCCATCTACCTGAATGAGGAATCCCATGCGCCTGATTCGCATGTTGCTGCTGCCGGTACTGGCCGTGACCACCCTGTCGGCCCACGCCGATCCCAAGGATGTGGCCCGCCTGACCCAGTTGCTGGAAAAGTCCCAGACCCTGAGCGCGCGCTTCTCGCAACTGACCCTCGACGGTAGCGGCACCCAGTTGCAGGAAACCGCGGGCGAGATGTCCCTGCAGCGTCCTGGCCTGTTCTACTGGCACACCGATGCTCCCCAGGAGCAGTTGATGGTTTCCGATGGCCAGAAGGTTTCGCTCTGGGACCCTGACCTGGAGCAGGTGACCATCAAGAAGCTCGACCAGCGCCTGACCCAGACCCCGGCGCTGCTGCTCTCCGGCGATGTGTCGAAGATCAGCGAAAGCTTCGACATCACCTCCAAGGAAGCCGGTGGGGTGATGGACTTCGTCCTCAAGCCCAAGACCCGTGACACCTTGTTCGACAGCCTGCGCCTGTCGTTTCGCAACGGCATGATCAACGACATGCAGTTGATCGACAGCGTCGGCCAGCGCACCAATATTCTGTTCACCGGGGTCAAGGCCAACGAGTCGATCCCGGCTTCCAGGTTCAAGTTCGACATCCCCAAGGGTGCCGATGTGATCCAGGAATAAGAGCCGTTTCCGCGCCCCGGCGGCGTTCGTCCAGGCCCGCATCGACAGGATGTGGCCTGGCGCCGTCGGGAGCGGCCCGTTCCGCGTCGCCGTCCCGAGGTTTGAAGAAAGTCCATGGACCTGTTTCGAAGTGCACCGATCGCCCAGCCGCTGGCTGCGCGCTTGCGTGCCACCAACCTGGACGAGTACGTCGGCCAGGAGCACTTGCTGGCCCGGGGCAAGCCGTTGCGCGAAGCCCTGGAGCAGGGCGCGCTGCATTCGATGATCTTCTGGGGCCCGCCGGGCGTGGGCAAGACCACGCTGGCGCGGCTGCTGGCGGACGTTTCCGATGCGCATTTCGAGACTGTCTCGGCGGTGTTGTCCGGGGTCAAGGAGATCCGCCAGGCGGTGGAGGTCGCCAAGCAGCACGCCGGGCAATATGGCCGGCGCACCATCCTGTTCGTCGATGAAGTGCATCGTTTCAACAAGTCGCAACAGGATGCCTTCCTGCCCTACGTGGAAGACGGCACGCTGATCTTCATCGGCGCCACCACGGAAAACCCCTCCTTCGAACTCAACAACGCGCTGCTGTCCCGGGCTCGGGTCTATGTACTCAAGAGCCTGGACGAGACGGCGCTGCGCAAGCTGGTGCAGCGTGCCCTGGGCGAGGAACGCGGCCTGGGCAAGCGACACCTGAGCCTGAGCGACGAAGGCTTCCAGATGCTGATGTCGGCCGCCGATGGCGATGGTCGGCGCATGCTCAACCTGCTGGAGAACGCCTCCGACCTGGCCGAGGACGGCGGCGAGATCGGCACCGACCTGCTGCAGAGCCTGCTGGGCGATACCCGGCGGCGCTTCGACAAGGGCGGCGAGGCGTTCTACGACCAGATTTCCGCGTTGCACAAGTCGGTGCGTGGGTCCAATCCCGATGGCGCCCTATACTGGTTCGCCCGCATGCTCGACGGCGGCTGCGATCCGCTGTACATCGCCCGGCGCGTGGTGCGCATGGCCAGCGAGGACATCGGCAATGCCGACCCCCGGGCCCTGAGCCTGTGCCTGGCGGCCTGGGATGTGCAAGAGCGGCTGGGCAGCCCCGAGGGCGAGCTGGCAGTGGCCCAGGCCATCACCTACCTCGCCTGTGCGCCGAAGAGCAATGCGGTGTACATGGGCTTCAAGAACGCCATGCGTGCCGCTGCCGAGCACGGTTCGCTGGAAGTGCCGCTGCACCTGCGCAACGCCCCGACCAAGTTGATGAAGCAACTGGGCTACGGCGAGGAGTATCGCTACGCCCATGACGAGCCGGACGCCTATGCTGCCGGCGAGGACTACTTCCCCGAGGCGCTGGAGCCCCTGGCTCTCTACCAGCCGGTACCCCGTGGCCTGGAATTGAAGATCGGCGAGAAGCTCAAGCACCTGGCCGCCCTGGACCGGGCCAGCCCCCTGCAGCGGAGAAAACCTTGATCCCGTTGATACTCGCGGTTTCGGCCGGCGGCGTCGCCGGCACCCTGTTGCGCTTCGCTACCGGCAACTGGATCAGCGCCAATTGGCCGCGGCACTTCTATACCGCGACGCTGGCCGTTAATATCGTGGGCTGCCTGCTGATCGGCGTATTGTACGGACTGTTCCTGATCCGTCCGGAAGTGCCGATCGAAGTGCGTGCCGGATTGATCGTCGGTTTCCTCGGCGGGCTGACGACTTTTTCATCCTTTTCACTGGATACCGTGCGTCTGCTGGAAAGCGGACAAGTGGCGCTGGCCCTGGGCTATGCGGCGCTGAGTGTATTCGGCGGGCTGCTCGCCACCTGGGCCGGCCTGTCCCTGACCAAACTTTGATAAACGAGAGAACGACATGCTCGATTCCAAACTGTTACGTAGCAACCTTCAGGACGTAGCGGATCGTCTGGCATCCCGCGGCTTCGCCCTGGATGTGGCACGCATCGAAGCGCTGGAAGAACAGCGCAAGACCGTGCAGACCCGCACCGAGCAACTGCAGGCCGAACGTAACGCGCGCTCCAAGTCCATCGGACAAGCCAAGCAGCGCGGCGAAGACATCGCCCCGTTGATGGCCGATGTCGAGCGCATGGGGAACGAGCTCAGCTCCGGCAAGGCCGAGCTGGAAAGCATCCAGGGCGAGCTGGACTCGATCCTGTTCGGCATTCCCAACCTGCCTCACGAATCGGTGCCGGTCGGCGCGGACGAGGACGGTAACGTCGAAGTGCGCCGCTGGGGCACTCCGGCCAGCTTCGACTTCCCGATCAAGGACCACGTGGCCCTGGGTGAAACCCACGGCTGGCTGGACTTTGAAACCGCGGCCAAGCTGTCGGGCGCGCGTTTTGCCCTGCTGCGCGGTCCTATCGCCCGCCTGCATCGCGCCCTGGCGCAGTTCATGATCAACCTGCACACCGGCGAGCATGGCTACGAAGAGGCCTACACCCCGTACCTGGTGCAGGCGCCGGCGCTGTTCGGCACCAGCCAGTTGCCCAAGTTCGAGGAAGACCTGTTCAAGATCACCCGCGAAGGCGAGGCTGATCTGTACATGATTCCGACCGCCGAAGTGTCGCTGACCAACATCGTCGCCGGGGAAATCCTCGACTCCAAGCAACTGCCGCTGAAACTGGTTGCCCACACCCCGTGCTTCCGCAGCGAAGCCGGTGCTTCCGGCCGTGATACCCGCGGCATGATCCGCCAGCACCAGTTCGACAAGGTCGAGATGGTCCAGGTGGTGGAGCCGTCCACTTCCATGCAAGCCCTGGAAGGCCTGACCGCCAACGCCGAGAAAGTCCTGCAGTTGCTGCAACTGCCCTATCGCGTGTTGGCCCTGTGCACCGGCGACATGGGCTTCAGCGCGGTCAAGACCTACGACCTGGAAGTCTGGATCCCGAGCCAGGACAAGTATCGCGAGATCTCCTCGTGCTCCAACTGTGGCGACTTCCAGGCCCGCCGCATGCAGGCGCGTTTCCGCAACCCGGAAACCGGCAAGCCGGAGCTGGTGCACACCCTCAACGGTTCCGGCCTGGCCGTAGGCCGGACCCTGGTGGCGGTGCTGGAGAACTACCAGCAGGCCGACGGTTCGATCCGCGTGCCGGATGTACTCAAGCCTTACATGGGCGGCATCGAGGTCATCGGCTAAATGGAATTCCTGCCGCTGTTTCACAAGCTTCGCGGCAGTCGTGTGTTGGTGGTCGGTGGAGGGGAGATTGCCTTGCGCAAATCCCGTCTGCTGGCCGATGCCGGTGCGCAGCTGCGGGTGGTCGCACCTGAGATAGAAGCGCAATTGCAGGAACTGGTGGTCGCCAGCGGCGGCCAGTCCCTGCTGCGCGGGTATGTCGAGGCCGACCTCGACGGCTGCACCCTGGTCATCGCCGCTACCGACGACCAGCCCCTCAATGCCCAGGTTTCCGCCGATGCCCATCGGCGCGGCCTGCCAGTCAACGTGGTGGATGCGCCAGCCCTGTGCAGCGTGATCTTCCCGGCTATCGTCGATCGTTCGCCATTGGTCATCGCCGTCTCCAGCGGTGGCGATGCTCCGGTGCTGGCGCGGTTGATCCGGGCCAAGCTGGAAACCTGGATCCCGTCCACCTACGGCCAGCTGGCCGGCCTGGCCGCGCGCTTCCGGACCCAGGTCAAGAACCTGTTCCCGGATGTGCAACAGCGCCGGGCGTTCTGGGAAGAGGTATTCCAGGGGCCTGTCGCCGACCGCCAACTGGCCGGGCAAGGGGCCGAGGCCGAGCGCCTGCTGCAAGCGCGAATCGACGGCCAGGCGCCCAGTGCCCGGGGCGAGGTGTACCTGGTGGGGGCCGGCCCGGGTGATCCGGACCTGCTGACCTTCCGTGCCCTGCGCCTGATGCAGCAGGCCGATGTGGTGCTCTACGACCGCCTGGTGGCGCCGGCGATCCTCGAGTTGTGCCGGCGTGACGCCGAGCGCATCTATGTGGGCAAGCGCCGCGCCGACCATGCCGTGCCCCAGGACCAGATCAACCAGCAACTGGTGGACCTGGCCCGGCAAGGCAAGCGCGTGGTGCGGCTCAAGGGCGGCGATCCGTTCATCTTCGGCCGTGGTGGCGAAGAGATCGAGGAGTTGGCGGCCCAGGGCATCGCCTTCCAGGTGGTGCCGGGGATCACCGCGGCCAGTGGTTGCTCGGCCTACGCCGGGATTCCGCTGACCCATCGCGACTATGCGCAATCGGTACGCTTCGTCACCGGACACCTCAAGGATGGCACCACCAACCTGCCGTGGGTCGATCTGGTGGCGCCCGCCCAGACCCTGGTGTTCTACATGGGCCTGGTGGGGCTGCCGGTCATCTGCGAGCAGCTGATCAAGCACGGTCGCGCTGCCAGCACTCCAGCGGCGTTGATCCAGCAGGGCACCACCAGCAACCAGCGAGTCTTCACCGGGACCCTGGCGGACCTGCCGGCCCTGGTGGCGGAGCACGAAGTCCATGCTCCAACCCTGGTGATCGTCGGCGAAGTGGTCCAGCTGCGCGACAAGCTGGCCTGGTTCGAAGGCGCCCAGCCCCAGTCCTGAAACCCGTCGCCGCCGCCAGGTTGCAGCCTGGTGGCGGCGACGGCGCTCAATCCCTGCACCACACTCCACGTCCGTCCAGGCGCTGCCGGTCATGGCTGGCGCCGAAGTCCAGCAATGGCCCCCTGGGCACGATGCCAGTCGGGTTGATGGTGGCGTGGCTGGCGTAGTAGTGGTTCTTGATATGACGGAAGTCCACGGTCCCTTCGACTCCCGGCCACTGGTACAGCTCCCTTAGCCAGTTGGACAGGTTTGGGTAGTCGGCGATACGCCGCAGGTTGCATTTGAAGTGGCCGTGGTACACCGCGTCGAAACGGATCAGCGTGGTGAACAGGCGTACATCCGCTTCGGTCAGGTACTCACCGGCCAGGTAGCGTTGCCCGGCGAGCAGCGCCTCCAAGCTGTCCAGCTCGGCAAATACCTCATCGAAGGCCGTCTCGTAGGCCTGTTGCGACGTGGCGAAGCCGGCGCGGTACACGCCATTGTTCAATGCCGGGTAGATGCGCCCGTTGAGCTGGTCGATGCGCGAGCGCAGGGCATGCGGATAGAAGTCCAGGCGATTGCCGGTCAGGTGGTCGAAGGCGCTGTTGAACATGCGGATGATCTCCGCCGATTCATTGCTGACGATGCGCCGCTGCTGCTTGTCCCACAGCAAGGGCACGGTGACTCGGCCGGTATAGTCCGGGGTGTCGGCGGTATAGCGCTGGTACAGGAAGTCCAGGTCGTCCAGGCGATCGCCGCTGGAGCCTTGGGACTGGTCGAAGGTCCAGCCATGTTCGCGCATCAGCCAACCGACCACCGACACCTCCACCAGGCTCTCCAAGCCCTTGAGTTGGCGCAGGATCAGGGTGCGATGGGCCCAGGGGCAGGCCAGGGATACGTAGAGGTGATAGCGTCCGGCCTCGGCCGCGAAGCCGCCTTCGCCACTGGGGCCGGGCCGGCCATCGGCGGTGATCCAGTGGCGCCGCTGGGCCTGTTCGCGTTGGAAAGACCCGTCTTTGCCGCTGGTGTACCACTGGTCATGCCAGCGTCCTTCGATCAGCAAACCCATGGAATGCTCCTCAGCTGTTATGCGTAGGAGTGCAGTCTATGCCTGGGCGTTCGAACAAAAAGCGCAAAACCTGGGTGATCAGGATCGATCAGATCGATCTATCGCGGGCATCCCAATACTGCTGGGCCAGTTCGAAGGCCTGCTCCCGGGGCGTGCCCAGGCCGCGCAGGGCCAGGGCCATGGTCGCCAGCAGCGCCAGTTGCGGGTAGCTGTCTTCAACCTCGCCGCGCCATAGCGCCTTGAGATGCTCGGGTTCCAGGCTGGCCGGTTTCACATGGCGTTGCGCCGACAGCGCAGGCCATTCCTCGTCCCAGGCGATGCCATCGCGGGTGCCGTACAAGTGGCTGATGGCGTCCGGGTTGATCTCGATCTCGCCACCATCGCCCTTGATCACTATGACGTTATCGCCCAAAAGGCTGGCGGCCTCGCGGTGCACCGCCTGGTAGCCGGGGTGGAAGATGCTCTGCAGGCCGCAATAGGCGCCCAGGGGGTTGAGCTGGCGGGCCAGGGAGTGGATTGGCGAGCGTAGGCCGAGGACGTTGCGCAGGTCGATCATCCGCTGCAGTTGTGGCGCCCAGTCCACCAGGGGGATGAACGCCAGGTTGCCCCGGTCCAGGGCCGCGCCCACCGCTTGCCAGTCACGGCACAGGGGAATGCCCAGGGGCTCCAGCAGTTGTTCGGCATACAGGCGTCCGGCGGTGTGGGCGCCGGCGCCGTGGAGCAGGATGCGCACGCCGTTCTGGGCCAGGCATTTGGCTGCCAGCAGGTACCAGGGCAGGTGGCGCTTCTTGCCGGCATAGGTCGGCCAGTCCAGGTCGAGCCGGATGGCCGGGGCATCCAGGCGCTCGCGCAGGGCCTGGGTGAAGCCGGCCAGTTCCTCCGGGCTCTCCTCCTTGTGCCGCAGCAGCATGAGGAAGGCACCGAGCTGGGTATCCTCGACTTGTTCGTCCAGCAGCATGCCCATGGCTTGCCGGGCTTCTTCCTGGGTCAGGCCGCGGGCACCGCGCTTGCCCTTGCCGAGAATCCGTACGAACTGGGCGAAGGGATGCTCGTCCGGGGTTTGCGTGAGCAGCGGGGCATGATCGTTCATAGGCAATTGGTCGGCTTCGGCAGGCCTGCCAGCTTGGCGGCGAGTTTGGCGGGAGTGCCCTTGAACAGGCGGTTCAGGTGCAGGCTGTTGCCTTTGTCCGGCCCCAGCTTGAGGGCGGTGTACTTGATCAAGGGGCGGGTGGCAGGCGACAGCTGGAACTCCCGGTAGAAAGCCTGGAGCAGCTCGATGATTTCCCAGTGCTCGGGGCCCAGCTCCAGTTCCTCGGTGGCCGCCAGGGCCTCGGCCACTTCGGCGGACCAGTCGGCGAGGTCGACCAGGTAGCCGTCCTTGTCCAGTTCGATGGCGCGCTCGCCCAGGGTCAGGGTATTCATAGCCAGGTATTGACCTTGTCATGCTGGATCGACAATTGGACGAACCCCGGATAGTCCACGGCTTCGGCCCAGGCGGGCAGGGCCAGGCCCCGGGCGCGCAGGTCTTCTTCCAGGACGTAGAGTTTCAGGCCGTCGCGTGCTTCCAGTTCATTGCCGGGCGCGGTACCGGGTTGCAGGGCATAGGCCGCGTCGCCGCACAACAGCAACGCATCGGCGCTTCCCAGCAGGCGCAGGCAACTGGCCAGGCGGTCGTCGGTGAAGGGCGAGTGGGACAACACATGCAAGGTCGACATCAGAGGGTAATCACCTGGTCATAACGGTCGATGATCCCGGCCAGTTCCGGGGTGCTGAGCAGTTGTACGGCATTAAGGCCCAGGGTGCTCGGGTCCAGGCCCCGGGCGTCGAGGCTGCTGCGGCAGGCAAAGACCTCGTCGATCCCGAACAGCGACAGCGCCTGCAGGTTGGCGGCCAGGTCCTTCTGGCGCAGGGCCTTGGCCTGTTGGCCGGGCATCAGTTGCAGTACGCCATCGTCGAGAAACAGCAGGCCGATGGGCAGGTCGAAGGCGCCGCCGGCCAGGACGATATCCAGGGCCTCGCGGGCTCCGGGACCGGACCATGGCGCCTGGCGGCTGACCAGCAGCAGGGACTTGGCCATCTCAGGCTCCTCCAAAACAGATCAGGCGGTCGGCGCTCTGCACCGCGTCATGCAACTGGCCAAGCCCGGAAAGCTCCCAGGGTGCCTCGACGTTCACCGCGGCGCGCTGGTAACGCTGGGCCTCGTCGGCATTCAGCGTGCCCCGGCGCAGGGCGGCGGCGATGCACACCACCGCGTCCAGTTGATGCTGGCGGACGAATTCGCGCCATTCCCGGGGCAGGTCCTGCTCGTCCTGGGGCGTGACGATGCTGTTGACGGCGTTGTATACGCCGTCCTGGTAGAAAAACAGCCGGACGATCTCGTGTCCGCCCGCCAGCGCCGCCTGGGCGAACAGCAGGGCGCGGCGCGAAGAGGGCGCATGGGCGGCGCAGAACAGGGCGATGGCGAACTTCATGACGGCCTCGATGGATAACTCGGCGGCCATGATAAAGCTTTATCCGGGGATCGGCTAAACCCGTTTCGGCTGGCTGCCGGATGGGACATATCGGGAAAAGCTTTACCCCAGCCACCACCTCATGATGTGGATAGACTCGCGCCTTCAATCGACCTGGTACAAGGAGCAAGGGATGACTGGCTTGAATTCGGCGGTAGTCGTGGTAACAGGCGCAGGGCGCGGATTGGGGGCGGCGCTGGCCATCAGCCTGGCGGACCAGGGCTGCAAGTTGATTCTCTGCGGGCGCAACCCGCGGGCACTGGCGCAAGTCGCCGCCACCATCGAGCAGCGCACCGGGCGCACTGCCGAACAAGTGGTGGTGGACCTGGCCGACAGCGACAGCGTCAAGGCGGCCCTCGCCGAGATCCATGTACGCCAGCCCCAGGTGGATATCCTGATCAACAACGGTGCCATGTGGCTGGAGGCGAGCGAGCGACCCCACAGTGTTGCCGAGGTCACCGGGGTGATCGACGCGGCCCTGAGTGGCACCTTCCTCCTGACCCAGGGCCTGCTGCCGGCGCTCAAGGCCTCCAGCCGCCCGGACATCGTCACCATAGGCTCCATCAGCGGCCTGCCCAATGCACCCCTGCACAGCGTGTCGCTGCCGTTCTATGCGGCCAAGCATGGGCAACTGGCCCTGGCCGATGGCCTGCGCCAGGTCCTGCGGGGCACGCCGGTTCGCTCGTTGTGCGTGCATCCGCCCTACCTGGAGGACATCTCGCCCCTGGATGAGGCCTGGGAGCGGGTGCCGGAGCGACGCAAGGGCGATTCAGGGACCAACCGCGATGTGGTGGAGGCGGTGATCTTCGCGCTCACCCGGCCACGGCATGTGAGCTTGTCGTCCATCGTCATCGATACCGACAACGGTGGCCTGTTCAGCTGATCGCGCCTGTTGTCAGCGGGTCTTGTAGCCCAGTTGCCAGCGGCGTGGAATCTTCAACGACGCCACCCCCAGCAGCGCCGCGAACGCCCCGCTGGCATACAGCGCCTTGAGTCCCAGGTGATGTTCCAGCAGTGCCCCCAGCACCGCCCCGGCGAACATTCCCGTCCAGGGAATCAGCTGTACCCGCCAGCCGCTGCGCTTCTCCCCCAACAGCCAGCGGCCCAGGCCACGCCCGAAGCGCGACAGGGCGCCGGTGACATAGGTCAGGCCAATGGGCAGGCCATTCACTTCTTCCACCACGGCATTGAGCATGCCCATGGCGGCGATTGCCGCCAGCAGGGCCGGCATTTGCTGCTCGAAAGGCCAGGCCGCCGAGGCACACAACAGGGCGGCGATGCCCAGTAGCAAGGGCAGGGTGCGATGTCCAGCCAGGCGGCTGACGATCACCCCCAGCGCATTGCCGACGATGAACGTTGCCACCAGCATCAGCAGGCGCAGTACCAGGCCCGGCTCGCCATCGCTGATGGCCACTGCCATGCGCGTGGTGTTGCCGCTCATGAAGGACACGAAATCCCCGGTGGCCATGAAGCCAATGGCATCGGTCATACCCGCCAGCACCGACAGGCAGGCCACCAGGGCCAGGCCGACGCGTCCGCGCCATTTCTGCGTGTGCTGCAGGGCTGCGTTGGCGGCGTGAGTGGAAGTCGAAGGCAACATCGGCGGTTCTCCTGTACCGGGACAGCGGGGGCGATGCGGTTCAAGGCCGTGGGTCGAGGTGATGCAGGGTGCAATATTCGTCCCATGGCATGCCGGCCATTTGCGCCACCTCCTTGTGCACTTCAAGGCGCTGGGCGTGGAATTCCTCCGGGCTGGCGGCGGTCAGTTGCAGGCTCAGTTCCCAGGCGAAAAGTCCCAGGCGCTCGGCTTCGGCCTCGAACGCCTCGTGCAGGCGTTCGGCACGGTATTGCGCCGGGGTTTCGCCCCGGGCCCGGGCTTCCAGCGGGTTGAGGTTGTCCAGTTGTTCGCGCAACTCGGGGCGCTGCTCGAGGAACGTGCCCAAGGCCTGTTCATGCGGGTATTGATCGATTGTCATGAATATTCCAGGAAAGAGCGCCACGCCAAGGCGCGAGATTGAGTTCGTTACGGGCAGATGCTCAGGGCTGGCCCGTCTGGGCGGCCATCAAGCCACGGAGCCGCACCAGGTCCTTGCGCGCGATGACATAGGTTCGCGCCAGCCGGTCGCCGATGCGCTGGCAGCGGCTGGACTCGCAGCAAATCAGCAGGGTCGCGGGGCTGATGGCGGCTTCGAACGGCCGGGTCGCCGAGCGGATCAACACCTGCAGCAGCGACGGCGGCTGGCCGATGCCATTGATCACTTGCAGGCCGCAAAGGGCCTTGCCGGCGGTATAGCCACGCAACAGGTATTCGCTGAGGGGAAAATACAGGCACCAGGTGGCCAACACACACCAGGTGGAGAATTGCTCCAGGTCCGGGTATTGGAGGTGTTCGGCCAGTCGGCACAGGACAAACCACAGCAGCAGTACCAGCATGCCGTCGGCGAGGTAGGCCAGAATGCGCCGGATGATCAGGCCGGCTCTCGATACTCCCATGCATTGCCCCAAGACTACGCTCTGTATTGAGCGGCCTATTGTACGACCTAAAGCCCCCACTGGTGGCGAGCCGCTACAGGGGTGTGAAAAAAACGTGAAAAATAAATAGAACCTTTTGCTTTTGGTTTCCCTCGAAAAGGCTCCTGCAGCATTTGCCTTTCTCAAACAGGGAGATTCACACACGATGTCCAAGGTATTCGCAACCCTCTTGGCCAGCACGTCTGCCGCCACCTTGCTGGCGCTTTCCAGTAATGCCATGGCCGCACCGAACACCGGGCCGATCTCCACCCTGGGGATTCTCGGCAGCTACAACGACTTCAAGCTCGAAGGCGGTAGCCAGAGTGACAAGGAACACCTGGGCGAGGGTGGTGTGTTCTACAACTTCGGCAACAAGATGACCGCCGAGTCGGGCCTGATCTACCAGGCCGGGATCGAAGCCAAGTTCGGCAAGAAGAACGACAACAAGCTCAAGGAAGGCCAGGCCGACCTCGACCTGGGCTGGCGCGCCGCCCTGGATGCGCGCAACTTCGTCGATGTGCTGGTGGGCGGTGGCTACACCTGGACCCGCTACGAGCCGGACACCGGCGACTACGACATGAAACTCACCAACAAGTCACCCTTCGCCAAGGCGGCTCTGGGTTACAACCACCAGTTCGACGACGTGACCATGCGCGTGGAGCTGGGGGCCCGTCATACCATCAATGGCCGGGCACGCTTGAAGGTGGATGATGTCGGCAGCGACACCGTGGACCTGAAGAACCGCACCAACCCCTATGCCGAAGTCAATTTCCTGATGAACCAGAACGGTTCGTTGCCGGTAATGGCCGGGGTTTACTACACCCACACCGAGTACAAGCTGGACGAGGATACGCCTGTGGCCGACAACACCAAGCTCAAGCGTGACGAGTACGGCTTCAAGGTCGGCCTGACCTTCTAAGGGCGGCAGCTCGCCTCAAGCCGCGACAAAACCGCCGGCCCCGTCCTTCGATGGGGCCGGCGGTTGTGCTTTCAGCTGAGCGTGGATGGTTCGCGCCCGATCTCTGCACGCAGCTGGGCGATCAGGTGCAGGCAGTGGGTGAGCCCTGGCGAGGGTTCGCCGATCCGGTGGCTGAGAATGATCGGCGAGGTGGCCTCGGTTTCCAGCAGCGGGCAAAAGCCGATGTCGTCGCGGTGCAGCACCTGTACCGAGGCCGGCACCAGGGTGATGCCGATGCCGGCGCCCACCAGGCCGATGGCGGTCTGCAATTCGTTGGTCCACTGGGCGATCTTCAGGTTCAGGCCCCGGGCATTGAACAGCGCGATCACATGGTCGGCGTAGCTCGGTCGCGGGTTGGCCGGGTACAGCACGAAGGGCTCCTGCGCCAATTGCGCAAGGCTCACCGGTTGTCCCAGCAGCGGATGCCCGGCGGGCAGGGCGACCACCAGGTGATCTGCGGTCAACACCTTCTGCACGATGGCCGGGTCGTCGATATGGATCCGACCGAAACCGATATCGATGCGCCCGGCCTTCAAGGCTTCCACCTGTTGCAAGGTGGTCATTTCCGAGAGCCCCAGTTCCAGCTCCAGGGTCTCGTTGCTGCGTAGCCGGCGAATCAACTGCGGCAGTACGCCGTACAGGGTCGAGGGCGCGAAACCGATGCCCAGCCAGGTCTTGTGTCCCAGGCCGATGCGCCGGGTGTTGTCGCAGACCTTGCCTAGCTGCTCCAGCACCCGGTTGGAGTGCTCGAAGAAAAAGCGTCCGGCGGCGGTCAGGCGCAGTGGCCGGCCACGCTCCAGCAGCAGTACCCCCAGCTCGTCTTCCAACTGCTGGATCTGCCGGCTCAGGGGCGGTTGGGCGATGTGCAGGCGTTCGGCGGCGCGGGTGAAATTCAGGGTTTCCCCCAGCACCTGGAAATAGCGCAGATGACGCAATTCCATGACAACTCTCCAGTGGCGAGTGCATACCTTTAAGGTATCAAGCTAGACCAATTCTATATTGGAACCCCGTAAAAAGCCGGGACAGAATCGCCGGCAGAATTTCAAGAACCTGACGGGTATGGAAATGCACGCTTCTGCCATTGAATCGATCGAAACGATCATCGTCGATCTGCCGACCATCCGCCCGCACAAGCTGGCCATGCACACCATGCAGAACCAGACCCTGGTGCTGATCCGCCTGCGCTGCGTCGATGGTATCGAGGGCCTGGGGGAAGCCACTACCATCGGGGGCCTGGCCTATGGCAACGAAAGCCCGGACAGCATAAAGACCAACATCGATCGCTTCTTCACGCCACTGCTGGTCGGCCAGGACGCCAGCAATATCAACGCCGCCATGTTGCGCCTGGAGCAGGGCATCCGTGGCAACACCTTTGCCAAATCCGGTATCGAGACGGCCCTGCTCGATGCCCAGGGCAAGCGCCTCGGCCTGCCGGTCAGCGAGTTGCTGGGCGGTCGGGTGCGCGATGCCTTGCCGGTGGCCTGGACCCTGGCCAGCGGCGATACCGCCAAGGACATCGCCGAGGCCGAGAAGATGCTCGAGCTGCGCCGCCATCGGATCTTCAAGTTGAAGATCGGCGCCGGCGAGGTACGGCGCGACCTGGCCCATGTGATCGCCATCAAGCAGGCCCTGGGGGAACGCGCCAGCGTGCGGGTCGACGTCAACCAGGCCTGGGACGAAGCCGTGGCGCTGCGTGCCTGCCGGATCCTGGGCGACAACGGCATCGACCTGGTCGAGCAGCCCATTTCGCGCAACAACCGCGCCGGCATGGTGCGCCTGAACGCCAGCAGCCCGGCGCCGATCATGGCCGACGAGTCCATCGAATGCGTGGAGGATGCCTTCAACCTGGCCCGGGAGGGCGCGGCGTCGATTTTCGCCTTGAAGATCGCCAAGAACGGTGGCCCCCGGGCCGTCCTGCGTACTGCCGCCATCGCTGAAGCAGCGGGTATCGGCCTCTACGGCGGGACCATGCTCGAAGGCGGCGTCGGTACCCTGGCCTCGGCCCACGCCTTCCTGACCCTGGGCAAGCTGGCCTGGGATACCGAGTTGTTCGGCCCATTGCTGCTGACCGAGGACATCCTCGCCGAGCCGCCGCTGTATCGCGACTTCCAGCTGCATGTATCGACGGCCCCGGGCCTGGGCCTGAGCCTGGACGAGGAGCGGCTGGCGTTCTTCCGCCGCGACAAGACCACCCCCGTGCTGCACCACGCCTGAGGAGGGCTGCATGCTATTCCACGTCAAGATGACCGTGAACCTGCCGGTCGATATGAATCCCGAGCGCGCCGCGCAACTCAAGGCCGATGAGAAAGCCCTGGCCCAGCGCCTGCAAGCCGCGGGCAAATGGCGCCACCTGTGGCGCATCGCCGGGTTGTACGCCAACTACAGCGTGTTCGATGTCGACAGCGTGCAGGAACTGCACGACACCCTGATGCAATTACCGCTGTATCCGTACATGGCCATCGAAGTCGACGCCATGTGCAGGCATCCTTCGTCCATTCATGAGGATGACCGCTGAGTCCGTGCCAGCCCGTTCACCACTCTAATAAGTACAAGATGAGGATCGATCATGAACGTCAGGATTTCCCACACCGCCAGCGCCCAGAAGTTCCTCGAGGAGGCCAGCGGCCAGTTCACCGAAGGCGGTAGCCCGCGGGCCAAGGCCCTCATGCACCGCATCCTGCGGGATACGGTGAGCATCATCGAAGACCTGCAAGTGACCCCCGAGGAGTTCTGGAAGGCGGTCAACTACCTCAATGTCCTGGGTGCTCGCCAGGAGGCCGGCCTGCTGGCCGCGGGCCTGGGCCTGGAGCATTACCTGGACTTGCTGATGGATGCCGCCGACGAGCAGGCCGGCAAGAGCGGCGGTACTCCACGGACCATCGAGGGCCCGCTGTACGTGGCTGGCGCGCCCCTGAGCCAGGGCGAGGCGCGGCTGGACGATGGCATCGATCCTGGCGTCGTGCTGTTCATGCAGGGCCAGGTCCGCAACACCGCCGGCCAGCCGTTGGCCGGCGCCATCGTCGACGTCTGGCATGCCAACACCGGCGGCACCTATTCCTACTTCGATGGCAGCCAGTCGGAATTCAACCTGCGCCGGCGCATCGTCACCGATGCCGAGGGCCGCTATCGTTTTCGCAGCATCGTGCCGTCGGGCTACGGTTGTCCGCCGGATGGCCCGACCCAGCAACTGCTGGATCAGTTGGGGCGCCATGGCCAGCGTCCGGCGCATATCCATTTCTTCATCAGCGCAGACGATCATCGCCACTTGACCACCCAGATCAACCTGGATGGCGACCAGTACCTGCACGACGATTTCGCCTACGCCACTCGCGACGAGCTGATCGCCCAGATCACCTTCAGCGAAGACCAGGCCCGGGCCAAGGCGCTGGGTGTCAGCGGGCGCTTCGCCGAGATCGACTTCGACTTCACCCTGCAATCCTCGGCCCAGCCTGAGGAACAGCAGCGCAACGAGCGGGTCCGCGCCCTGGAGGATTGAACCGCCGGCCATGCCTGGTCTGGCCACGGAGCACCGACCCAGGTGCCCGTGGCCTTTGCCGTTGTGCCTGGCCGATGAGCCTGGGTGACGGGCCTGAACGCAGGCCCGAGAAGAACCATCAGAGTGAGCCGATCATGCAGATGCCTCTGTTGAGCCAGCGCAGCAGCGTGTTTGTTCAAGCCGATCCTTATGCCGTATCCGGTTACGTCAACCAGCACGTGGGCAGCCATTGCATTCGCCTGCCCCGGGCCGGCCATCCCCAGGCCAGCCTCCAGCACCGGACCCTGGCCAGCCTGGATCTGTGCAGCATCAGCTATGGCGGCAGTGTGCGCGTCACCTCGCCGGCCCTGGAAAGTATCTACCACCTGCAAGTGTTGCTTCACGGCCATTGCCTGTGGCGCGGTCCAGGCCAGGAGCACTGCTTTGCCCCGGGGGAACTGCTGCTGATCAACCCCGATGACCCGGTGGACCTGACTTATTCCGAGGACTGCGAAAAATTCATCATCAAGATTCCCACCCGCCTGCTGGAAAACGCCTGCCAGGAGCAGCGTTGGCAGTACCCAAGGCAGGGCGTGCGCTTTCTCCAGCCGCGTCATCGGCTGCAGGACCTGGAGGGCTTCGTGCCCTTGCTGAGCCTGTTGTGCCAGGAGGCCGAAGCCCGGCAAACCCTGCCCAGGGTCCAGGCGCATTACGCACAGGTCCTGGCGGGCAAACTGCTGGGGCTGATGCAGACCAACGTGCAGCGTGATGCCCTGGGCGCCTCGGCGGCGACCTTCGAGCGGATTGCCGACTATATCGAGCGCAACCTCACACACGACATCGGCTGCGAAGAGCTGGCGCAACAGGCGCGCATGAGCCTGCGCTCGCTGTATGGCCTGTTCGAGCGTAACGCTCGCACCACGCCGAAGAACTACATCCGCCAGCAGAAGCTGCAACGGATACACGCCTGCCTCAGCGACCCGCAAAGCCCGGTGCGCAACGTCACCGAGCTGGCCCTGGATTTCGGCTTCCTGCACCTGGGCCGCTTCGCCCAAAGCTACCGCCAGCAATACGGCGAATTGCCCTCCGATACCCTCAAGCGTCGCCACTGAGCCTCCGCCTCTCGGCCCATCGGCTCTAGCCGCTGCCGAGCCTTCGGGGCTGCGCAAAGGTCCGCAGGACCTTGCCTGGCGATCTCCAGCCGAACCAGCACCAGCCTCAAGGTCGCAGCCGCTCCAGGGCCTTTGCAGAAAACGGATACAGGTCTGCAGGCAATGGATATTGTCCACGGCAACTGCGCCCTAGCATGGCCCTGCCTGAATAAAAACAATGGAGGCACCAGCCATGTCCCTGCGACCCGAATACCTGCATTCCCTGCTTGAAGAGGACCCCGACCAGGGCGTCTACCGCTGCAAGCGGGAGATGTTCACCGACCCCCGGCTGTTCGACCTGGAGATGCAGCACCTCTTCGAAGGCAACTGGCTGTACCTGGCCCACGAGAGCCAGATTCCCAACCCCAACGACTACTACAGCACCACCATGGGCCGGCAACCGGTGTTCATCGCCCGCGACAAACACGGCGAACTCAATGCCTTCCTCAATGCCTGCAGTCATCGCGGGGCCATGCTCTGCCGACACAAGACCGGCAACAAGGCGTCCTTCACCTGCCCGTTCCACGGCTGGACGTTCAACAACTCCGGCAAGTTGCTCAAGGTCAAGGATCCGGCCGCCGCGGGTTACCCGGCCAGCTTCAACTGCGAAGGCTCCCACGACCTGACCCAGGTTGCGCGCTTCGAGTCCTATCGCGGCTTCCTGTTCGCCAGCCTCAACCCCGACGTGCTGCCCCTGGTCGAACACCTGGGGGAGTCGGCGAAGATCATCGACATGATCGTCGACCAGTCCGCCGATGGCCTGGAAGTGCTGCGCGGCTCCTCCAGCTATATCTATGAAGGCAATTGGAAGCTCACCGCCGAGAACGGCGCCGACGGCTACCACGTCAGCTCGGTGCACTGGAACTACGCTGCCACCCAGAACCAGCGCAAACAGCGCGAGGCCGGGGAAGACATCCGCACCATGAGTGCCGGCACCTGGGCCAGGCAGGGCGGCGGTTTCTACTCCTTCGACAAAGGCCACATGCTGCTCTGGACCCGCTGGTCCAACCCCGAGGATCGTCCGTTGTACGAACGTCGCGATGCGCTGGCCCGGGATTTCGGCCGGGCCCGGGCCGACTGGATGATCGAGAATTCGCGCAACCTGTGCCTGTACCCCAACGTCTACCTGATGGACCAGTTCAGCTCGCAGATCCGCATTGCCCGGCCGATCTGCGTGGACCGTACCGAAATCACCATCTACTGCATTGCTCCCAGGGGTGAGAGCGACGAAGCCCGGGCCCGGCGCATCCGCCAGTACGAGGACTTCTTCAATGTCAGCGGCATGGCCACCCCGGACGATCTGGAGGAGTTCCGCTCCTGCCAACTGGGCTACCAGGGCAGCACCACGGCCTGGAACGACATGTCTCGCGGCGCCGAGCATTGGGTCCGGGGCGCGGACGACGCAGCCAAAGAAATCGACCTGGAACCGATTCTCAGTGGCGTGCGCACCGAGGACGAAGGGCTGTTCGTGATGCAGCACAAGTATTGGCAGCAGACCCTGCTGGCGGTCCTTGAGCGTGAGGCGTCACGGCAGATCGACGTGGAGGCGCTGCAATGACTATTTCCTACGACGCCGTGCGCGATTTCCTGTACCGCGAAGCCCGCTACCTGGACGACAAGGACTGGGACCGCTGGCTGGAGCTCTACGCCCCGGACGCCACCTTCTGGATGCCGTCCTGGGATGACAGCGACCAGTTGACCGAAGACCCGCAACGGGAAATCTCGTTGATCTGGTACGGCAACCGCAGCGGCCTGGAAGACCGGGTGTTCCGCATCAAGACCGAGCGCTCCAGCGCCAGCATTCCCGACACCCGCACCTCCCACAACCTGAGCAATATCGAGCTGCTGGAGCAGGGCGCCGGCCAGTGCCAGCTGCGCTTCAACTGGCACACCCTGAGCTTTCGCTACAAGACCGTGGACAGCTACTTCGGCAGCAGCTTCTACACCCTCGACCTGCGAGGGGAGAACCCGCTTATCCAGGCCAAGAAAGTCATCCTGAAGAACGACTACGTTCGCCAGGTCGTCGATATCTACCACCTCTGAGGCGACTGCCATGAGCCATCAAATCGCACTCAATTTCGAAGACGGCGTGACCCGTTTTATCACTGCCCATGCCAATGAGACCGTGGCCGATGCCGCCTACCGCCAGGGCATCAATATTCCCCTGGACTGCCGCGACGGCGCCTGCGGCACCTGCAAGTGCCTGGCCGAAGCCGGGCGCTACGAGTTGGGGGAGGACTACATCGACGATGCCCTGAGCGCCGCCGAAGCCGAGCAGGGTTTCGTCCTCACCTGCCAGATGCGCGCCCTGGGCGACTGCGTGGTGCGGGTGCCGGCCTCGTCCCAGGTCTGCCGCGCCGCGCAGGCCACCTTCCAGGCCAGCATCAGCGCGGTGCGCCAGCTGTCCGATAGCACCATCGCTCTGTCGATCAAGGGCGAGTCCTTGAGCCAGCTGGCGTTCCTGCCGGGGCAGTACGTCAACCTCGGGGTGCCCGGGAGCCAGCAGACCCGGGCCTATTCCTTCAGCTCCCTGCAGCGCGATGGCGAGGTCAGCTTCCTGATCCGCAATGTGCCCGGTGGCCTGATGAGCAGCTTCCTCACCAGCCTCGCCAAATCCGGCGACAGCATGACCCTGGCCGGGCCCCTGGGCAGTTTCTACCTGCGGGACATCCGCCGGCCCTTGTTGTTGCTGGCCGGTGGCACCGGGCTGGCGCCGTTCACCGCGATGCTGGAGAAGATCGCCGAGCAGGGCAGTGAGTACCCTTTGCACCTGATTTATGGGGTGACCAATGATTTGGACCTGGTGGCGCTGGATCGCCTGGAGGACTTTGCCAAGCGCATCCCCCAGTTCAGCTTCAGCGCCTGCGTGGCCAATCCCCAGAGCCAGTACCCGCACAAGGGCTACGTGACCCAGCATATCCAGCCGGCGCACCTGAACCAGGGGGATGTGGACGTGTACTTGTGCGGGCCGCCACCGATGGTCGAGGCGGTGAGCCAGTTCATTCGCGAACAGGGCATTGCCCCGGCGAATTTCTATTATGAGAAATTCGCCGCCAGTGTGGCGTGAGCCCCCATCACCTTCACTCCTACGCTGCTGTCGAGGTCCCCATGAACCGCTTTCACAACCAAGTTGCCCTGGTCACCGGTGCCGCCCAGGGCATCGGTCGTCGTGTCGCCGAACGCCTGGCCGAGGAGGGCGCCCGCGTGGTGCTGGTGGATCGCTCGGAGCTGGTCTTCGAACTGGCCGCCGAACTCAGCCCCCGCTACCCGGTCCTGGCCCTGACCGCCGATCTGGAGCAATACGCCGAATGCAGCCGGATCATGGCCGCCGCCATCGCCCACTTCGGTCGCCTCGATGTGCTGGTCAACAACGTTGGCGGCACGATCTGGGCCAAGCCCTTCGAGCACTACCAGCCGCAGGAGATCGAGGCTGAAGTGCGCCGCTCATTGTTCCCGACCCTGTGGTGCTGCCACGCTGCCTTGCCGCAGATGCTGGAACAGGGGCGTGGCGCCATCGTCAACGTTTCGTCCATCGCCACCCGTAGCCTCAACCGCGTGCCCTACGGCGCGGCCAAGGGCGGGATCAACGCACTCACCGCCTGCCTGGCCTTCGAAACCGCCGGCCGTGGCGTGCGGGTCAACGCCACCGCGCCGGGGGGTACCGAGGCGCCGCCACGACGTATCCCGCGCAACAGCGCCGAGCCGAGCCCCGAGGAGCAGGCCTGGTACCAGCAGATCGTCGAGCAGACCCTCGACAGCAGCCTGATGCACCGCTACGGCAGCGTCGATGAACAGGCGGCGGCGATCCTGTTCCTGGCCAGCGACGAAGCCTCCTACATCACTGGCACGGTGCTGCCGGTGGGCGGTGGCGACCTGGGCTGAGTCGGCTGGCTGAACCGCGGGTGTGTTGGCCAGGCTTGAGCATGAGGGCGGCACGGCCGTCCGGCTGTTGGATGCTGTTCACACCTGGCGGTGAGCGCTACTAAGGCAAGCGCAAACTCGGCAATGCCGCCTTGCCCTGGGCCGACAGCACCGGCGCCAACTGTTCCCAGGTGAAGCTCAGCTCATTGTCGCAACCATCACCATAGGGGGGCGTCGAGAGCTGCAAGCCCTGGGTGTCGAAGCTCAGGTCGAAGGTCGAGTAGCTACTGACGGCCGGGCAGCCTTCGTCCACGGAGGTCTGTTTCTCCAGCCAGGCGGCGAACCCCGGCGCCAGTTTCACCTGGCCGGAGTAGGGGTCGTGCCACTGCTGGCGCCCGCCTACCCAGGTCCAGGGGTCGACGCGTTCGCCCGTCTTCAGGTTCCAGCTGTGCAGGCCCCAACTGATGCCGTTGCGTCCCATGCCGGCGGTCCAGCGATAGAACTTGACGGTGATCCATTGCGACGACCAGTACTGGGGCTCGACGCTGATTTCGCTGGTATAGCCGGAGCCATTGCGCCCCAGGTACTCGCGGCGCTCGCTGAAGAACTCCTCCTGGCCTTCGGGGCTGATGGCCAGGCGTTCCAGCTGTTGATTGATCTTCTTCAGCGCCGGGGCATCGCCCTCCAGCCTGAGGCTGACCTGGGCGCCCTGGGTCCTGAGCTGATAGCGGTGTCCTTCGAACTCTTTCCTCTGCACCTTGACCGGTAGCGGCGCGGCCTCCAGCGGCCCGTTGTAGGCATCGCCGCCACAGCCTTCGGTGCTGGTGCGCGTCAGTGCCAGAGGCAATGGCGTGTCGCCCGGGGCCTTGCTCCAGGTGCCGCTCAGGCGATCGCCCTGGGGCGCGTCGAGCTGCCAATACCCGGTCTGGCCGTCTTCGATCCAGGGCTCGCCGGCCTGTGCCTGGGTCAGCTGGATCGGCGTGACGAAACGCTGGTAGTAGTAGCTGCCGTTGCTATTGGGAGCCGCGTTGAAGCAGGCGGTAATCGAGTGCTTCCCCAGGGTGCCTTTCCAGACTCCGGCAAGGTCGGTGGAGGCGGCGCCGGCGTAGGCAGAAGCACCGGTCAGGGCCAGGATGGCGAGGGGTTTGAGCATAGGGGCGGACTTCCAGTTGTCTGACAGGAGCGCATCATAACGGATGCACGCGTTGGGCTTGGCATGCACCTTGGATGCCTGCCTGGCTGATCATTTTCCTGTCATATCGACCGCTTGGTTCAGTGGTGCGGCGCGGATCGCCAGCGCTGTCGTGACGCATTTTATTAATCTTGTGAAAGAAAAATAATTCCGTTTGTTGAATTTATGGCTGGCCGCTGTTACAAAATCCGTCGAGGCTCACCCGCGGGCGTTGGACAAGCGGGTTTCTCGCTCAACCCAATGAACTGGCCGCAGCCAGGTGCTCGAGGCAAACATGGACGAAACGCTTCCTCTGTTCCACCAAGACCCCTACCTCAAGCAAACGCAATGTACTGTCGAGCGGCTCGAACGCGACGATTCGGGCTTGCCTTTTGCGGTGCTCAGCGCAACGGTTTTCTATCCCCAGGGTGGTGGGCAACTGGGCGACCGGGGGCTGCTGCATGTGGCGGGTCAGGAGGTGGATGGTGTCGAGCGGGTGCTGCAAGTGGTCGGCACCCGGAAGAAGGATCGGCAGATCCGCCATTACCTGGCCATCGATGACCAGGCGTTCGAACTGTTGCAGCAATGCCTGAGTGGAGCAGAGGCCGTCGCGACCCTGACCTGGCCGCTGCGCTATCGGCAGATGCGCATCCATTCGGCAATGCACCTGATGCACTGCATGCTCGAGCGAACCCTTGGGCGTTCCTTGCCACCCCCGATCCGTTCGCCCTTGAGTGACGAGGGTGGGGAAAATCAATATGAATTCGTCGACGAGTTCGATGAAGCGAGCCTGCAGCGGGCAGCCGATGCCTTGAACGCGTTCTGTGCTGCGGGTCATGAAATAACAACGCAAGCCGACGCCAGCCAAGGTCAGGGATATCGTTGGTGGCGATGCGGGCAGTGGTCGATCCCCTGTGGTGGCGTGCATGTCGGCAATACCCAGGAGATAGGCGAGGTGTCCGCCAGTATGAAAGTCCGGAAAAACACCACTCGAGTGGCGGTTACCCTATCCGCGGAGGTTCGATAGTTGACGCAGCACAAACAGGCCTTCGGGGCATTCCTCAGCCAATTGCGCATCGAAAGGGGCCACCTGAAGATTTCCACTTTTCTTGCAGAAGTGAATCTCCCTTTTTCCGCCAATTACTACCGTGATGTCGAGTCGGGAAGAAAGCACCTGAGCAATGACGCCGCCGTCGAGCTGCATGACTGTCTTGGCATCGATCCGGCCAGCAAGTCGAGCTTCGATTACTACTGGCACTACTTTCGCGACCTGTTGCCGGTCCAGGTGCACGAGATGCTGTTTGGCAAGGGCGTGGAGGTCACGGACCTGCCTGCCCGGCTGGAACTGCGCGAACATGATTCGAGGATCTTGCGCCGCGCCTTGAGCTTGAGCCGCTACGAGCGCGAATTCATCGTGACCCAGGAAATCATCGCGGCGTTCAACGAGCAGTTCGAACTGCTGCCGTTGATGACCTATCTGTACATGGTGGACAGCGCCTCGGTAGCTGAAGTCCGGTTGGTCTGCCAGCAGCTGGGCCTTGCCTACGATCAGCGAACCGAAGCCTTCCTGGCCCTGGTCGCCAAGGAGCGCAGCACCCCGCAGGCGCCCTTCGTGCGGCATGCCCCCACGCTGAGGATGCCAAGGACGGCCGAGGCCCTGGCGCTCAAGGACCGCTTCCTGCGCGCCGAGATCGATCGCTCGTTGTCCAAGCCCGAGCAAAGCGAATATTTCGATATGTCCGGGTCGTTCAAGTACAGCTCGATGGTGACGCTCAGGGATGCGGAGATCGAACAGATCCAGGACCGCCTGGTCGAGCTGTTCTCGCTGATAGAAGTGCACAACAAATCCGCGGGGCAGCTGGAAGATCCCGGTGCCCAACCCTACTTCTTCGGGCTGGTGGTGTCGGGTCGCCCGGAGTATGACGGGCGGGCTGCCCGCTCTCCCAAGAGCACTTAGGGGTGCAGCGCGAAGGCTGGCGCGGAGATGGCTAAGGGGCTCCATGGCACGGGATGGAGCAACGACCAAGTGTCAGAGTGACGGTTTCATCAGGTTGTCGGCCCAGTGCGGGAAACTTCCCTCTGTCCTGCGACCAACTTTGTTATCCTGCGCGCCTTTTTCCCGAGTGCAAGGAACGCAAGCATGAGCCAGTCCTGGGCTAGCGCCACGCGAACATGGGTTGGCCGATGGCGTTGCCGGCCGGATCCGCGGCAATTGCTTCGCGGCCTCGTCCCAGCGCTCGTGCTGGGCCTGGCGCTCAGCAGTCCTGGTGCCAGCGCCGACCCCACCACTACCTACCGGGGCACCCTCGGCGACACCCCGGTCGAACTGGCCCTGACCTACGACTCCCAATACGGCGGCGGCATGTCCGGCTACTGGTTCAGCGAAGCCGAGCGGTTGCCCATTCCCCTGGAGCTGACGCCGTTTCGCCAGGGCGAGGAGCTGCTGATCAATATCATGGACAACCCGACCCTGCCGGCCGCTGCCGTGTCGTTGCAGTCCTTCAGCGAAGGGGCTGATTCCCTGCAGGGTTCTTTCATCGATCTGCGCACGGGTGGGCAGCAGCCGTTGCAGTTGCAGCGGGTGATGCGCTTTGCCGGTAGCCGGCGCGAGGCATTCGACGGGGAGCTGTTGCAGCCGGTGCAGGACAAGGATTTCTATTTCCGCGTGCATGCCCTGCGCCATGCCGGGGAAGACACGGGCCGCGTGGACAATATCCGGATGCTGAGCCGCGCCACCGGCCAGGTGGTGCAGGAGGTGGCCGGGCAGTGGTGCCTGGCCGCTATCGGAACGCGAACCCTGGGTTTTGCGGATTTCGATGGGGATGGCACGGTGGACTTCCAGGTGCAGGGTTATAGCGTGAGCGGCCAAGGTGGCGGGGCGTCGTGCGCGCCGGCGCAATATTACCTGTATCACTCGGCGACCAAGGCCTACCTGCGCCATCCATTGCTGGAGCAGTTCGCGGTGGATGGCACCCTGCGTTTTGCGCCCGGTGGCCAGATGGAGTTCAGCAAGCAGGACTTCATCGACTACGACAAACGCATCCGGCGTTGGGATTACTACCGAGTGATCAGCCCTGATCGGCTGCAGTACCTGTCATCTGGCGAGGAGCGTTTCTGATGGGGGCGGTCGCTGTTTTTCGTGGGCTGGCAGTGGTGTTGCTGTTGGCCTGGATGATGCCCGCGCAGGCGGCCCATGGGGTGTATACGGGGACGCTGGGCAAGCAGGCCATTGTCTTGACCCTGGGCAATCAGAATGCGGTCTACCAGGGCACCTATGCCTACCAGCGCTATCGCACGCCGATCCGCCTCAAGCCGAGCTTCAGCTTCAGCAACAAGACGCTGGCCATGGATGAGTTGGACGAGCAGGGTTTGCCGGTGGCGCGCCTGCAGTTCAATGACCTGATGAACTCCCGCCAGCAGGAGCAGGTGCGCGGCACCTGGACCAGTTATCGCACGGGCAAGACCTTGCCGATTGCGCTGCAACTGGTGGGCCTGGTGGATTCGGACCGCTCCTGGCCGCAGCCGGTCACCACGCTGTTGCAGAGCGCTTCCACCAAGCGTTGGTATTTCCAGGTGCCGATGCAGGGCAGCGATCGACGGATCACGACGGTGGAGGTCATGCGCAAGTCCACTGGCAAACCCTTGCAGACCTTGGCGGTCAGTGCACCGGGGTGCCCGAACCTGGGGGTGGATACCTTGCAGTTGCAGCTCGAGGGGGAGCAATTGCGAATTGGCTTCAAGGACTGCAAGTTGCCGGGATTCCAGTGGAACCCCAACAGTGGGCGTTTCCAAGCGCAGCCTTGAGCCACCGTTAGCGGCCGCGCTGAAAAAGGTCGCGGCCGGGGGCAGGCGATCCACCGTTCGCCGGCCCCGGCCAGCTGGCTCCTGCCCCTCAGGGGTTCGTGGGTTGGAACCTGGCCGGTTGTAGCGCGGCACGCTTGCGCACGGGCTTGACCATCAGCCCCAGCCCTCCACCGATCAGCAGGATCGCCGCCATGAAGTACATCGCGGCCTGGGTATTGCCCGTCACCTGGGTCAGCCAGCCCACCACGATGGTGCTGAAGAGTCCCGCCACGTTGCCCAGGGTGTTGATCAGCGCCACGCCCGCAGCGGCTGCCGCGCCACCCACCACCGCCGTGGGTAGGCCCCAGAACACCGGCAGGCTGCTGATCATGGCAGCGGTGCCGATGGTCAAGCCGAACATGGCCAGCATCAGGTTGTCGCCAAAGAAAGTGCCGAACGCCACGCCCAGGGCGCCGATGCAGGCGCAGATCGCCAGGTGCCAGCGGTACTCGCCATGGCGGTCGGAGCTGCGGCCCACCAGCACCATGCTGATCGCGGAGGCGGCATAGGGCAGGGCGGTGAGTGCGCCAATGACCCAGGGCTGTTGTACACCGCTGTTGCGAATGATGGTGGGCAACCAGAAGCTGATGACGTATTGGCCCAGCACCAGGCAGAAGTACACGCCGCCCAGCAGCCAGATCTGCGGATGGAACAGGCCGTCACGCAGGCGGTGGCTGTGCTTTTGCGCGGCTTCGCGGTCGATGGCGGCTTGCATGCCCTGGCGCTCCTCTACGGTGAGCCAGTGGGCATCGGCGATGCGGTCGCGCAGGAGGAAGAACACCGCGGCGCCGAGGGCCACGGCGGGCAGGCCTTCGATCACGAACAGCCATTGCCAGCCGGCGTAGCCGGACACACCGTCGAGGTGTTGCAGGATCAGCCCGGAGATCAGCGAGCCGAACAGGCTGGAAATCGGCAGGGCCATGATGAACAGGGCCGTCATCACGCCCCGGCGACGGCTGGGAAACCAGGTGGTGAGGTAGAAGATGATGCCGGGAAAGAAACCCGCCTCGGCGATGCCGATCAGCAGGCGCAGGACGTAGAAGGCCAGCGGTGTCTGGATGAACATCATGGCCGCCGACAACAGGCCCCAGGTGACCATGATGCGGGCGATCCAGCGCCGGGCGCCGAAGCGGTGCAGGGCGACGTTGCTGGGGATCTCGAACAGCAGGTAGCCGACGAAGAAGATCCCGGCGCCCAGGCCATACACCGCTTCGCTGAACTTGAGGTCGTCGAGCATCTGCAGCTTGGCGAAACCGACGTTGACCCGGTCCAGGTACGCCACCAGGTAACACAGGATCAGCAAGGGGATGATGCGCCAGGCGGTCTTGCTATAGGCCGGCTGCAAGGCGGCATCGTCGAGGGCCGTGGGCGGCTGTTGGGACTGGTTCATGGTGGGCCTCTTTATTTTTGTTGTGTGAGCGGCTGATGAAAAACGTGCCTCAGGGTTCGGGCAGCAGGCGGGTGGCCGGCCATTCGCCGGATCGACACATGTCGCGGACCAACTGCGCAATCAGGTCGGCGATGGTGCTGCGCAGGCTGCTCTCGGGCAGGGCGGCGCAGACGCAGATGCCCAGGGTTCGAAACACCTCCCTGGGGCTGATGGCATGGGCCACCAGCCGGCCTTCGGCGACTTCGCGCAGGGCCAGGTTCAGCGGCATGATGCTGGGGCCGATGCCGGCCTCCACCGCGCTCTTGAGGATGTGCACCGAGTTGACCTCCATGGCCACCGTGGCGGGCGGTAGCTGCAAGCGCTCCAGGGCCTGGTCGACGCAGGCCCGGGTGCTGTGGCTGTGGGCGCGGCTGGGAAACACCAGCGGCCGGGCCACGGCCTGGGCCAGGGTCACGGCCCCGGGCGGCGGGGCATGGGGATCGTCGGCGCGATGGATCAGGTAGAAGTCCTCTTCGAGCAGCGGGCTGAAGCGCACCTGCGGGGGCAGGCCGAAGGGACTGAACAGGGCGATGTCGACCCGGCCCCGGACCAGTTGCTCCACCAGGTTGCCGGTGAGTTCCTCGTTCAGTTGCAGCTCGACCTTGGGATGGCGCCGGGCCACGGCCTGGATCAGCGGCAGGGCGACGATGCTGGCCACGCTCTGGGGCAGGGCCACGACGATGCTGCCGGTGAGCGCTCCGGGCTCGCTGCTGATGGCCGCACGGGCAGCGCGCAGGTGCTTGAGCAGGCCCTGGGCATGTTCGTAGAACAGCCTGCCGGACTCATTGATGCTGATGCCGCTGTTGCTGCGCTGGAACAGCTGCACGCCGAGGTCGGCCTCCAGGGCCGCCATCTGCTTGCTCAGGGCCGATTGCGCCACGTGCACTTCCCGTGCGGCCCGGGACAGGCTGCCGGCATCGACCACGGCGACGAAGTACTTCAGCTGGCGGATTTCCATCGCAGCTCCTTGCGGGCCAGGCCCTAGTTGGCCACGGGGCCCCGGGGGAAGATCTTGCCCGGGTTCATCAGTTGCCGCGGATCGAGGGCGGCCTTGATCGCCGCCATGGCGTCCATGGCGTGCTGCCCGTGTTCCAGGCCCATGAAGCCTTGCTTGGTCAGCCCGACTCCGTGCTCGCCAGTGCAGGAGCCCTGCATGGCGATGGCCCTTTGCGCCAGGCGCTGGGCCACGGCCTCGGCCCGTTGCAGTTCGTCGGGGCTGCCTGGATCCACCAGGATCACCGCATGGAAATTGCCGTCACCGACATGGCCGAAGATCGGCGCCAACAACTCTTGTTCTCGCAGGTCGGCAGCGGTGGCCTCGATGCATTCGGCCAGGCGCGAGATCGGCACCACGGCGTCGGTGGTCAGGGCGCGACAGCCGGGGCGCAGGGCCAGGGCGGCGAAGTAGCCGTCGTGCCGGGCCTGCCACAGGCGGCTGCGGTCTTCCGGGTGCACCGCCCACTCGAAATCCTGGCCGCCGTGTTCGTCGGCCAGCAGGCGGATGGTCTCTACCTGTTCCTTGACCGAGGACTGCGAGCCATGCAGTTCGAAGAACAGCCCCGGCGCCTCGTTCAATTGGGTTTTGCTGTAGGCATTCAGGGCGCGCACGGTGAGGGCGTCGATCAGCTCGATGCGGGCGATCGGCACCCCCAGCTGGATGGCCTGGATCACCGTGCGCACTGCTTGGTCGACGCTGGGGAAGTTGCATATCGCGGCGCAAATCGCTTCGGGGATCGGGTGCAGTTTCACCGTCAGTTCGGCCAGCGTGGCCAAGGTGCCGCCGGAGCCCACCAGCAGGTGGGTGAGGTCATAACCCGAAGAGGATTTACGCGCCCGGCCGCCGGCTTGCAGGACCCGACCATCGGCCAGCACCGCGTTCAGGGCCAGGACGTTTTCGCGCATGGTGCCGTAGCGCACGGCGTTGGTGCCCGAGGCGCGGGTTGCCGCCATGCCGCCCAGGGAGGCGTCGGCACCAGGGTCGATGGGGAAGAACAAGCCGGTGCCGTGCAGCGCGGCGTTGAGCTGCTTGCGAGTCACCCCCGGTTGCACGGTGGCGTCCATGTCGTCGACGCGGATCTCGAGGATCTGGTTCATGCCCGACAGGTCGATGCAGATCCCGCCATGCAGGGCATGGACCCAACCTTCCAGGGAGCTGCCGCTGCCGTAGGGAATGATCGGCACCCGATGGCGGTGGCAGGCCTGCTGCACGGCGATGATTTCGTCGAGATGATTGACGAAGGCCACGGCCTGGGGTGGCATGGGATCCAGCGCCGAGATGTCCTGGCCGTGGTGTTCGCGCACGCTGGCGGCAAGGCTCAGGCGCGAGCCCAAGAGGTTGGTGAGTTCGTCCACCAGGGCGGCGGGCAGCGGCGGGACGTCGGGGGTAGCGAAGGCAGGGGGCAGCATCGGGCGATCTCCGGTTTATTGTGCGCACCGCTGGCCGGGCCAGGGTGGGGAGTTGCCCATATCCTAACTGCATGAACGAGGCGTCGGTCATGCAGATTGGAGATGGCCTTATCGCGAGGGCAGATGGCGGCCAAGGCTTCGTGTAGGCGCTGGCGCAGGCTGCGCACGCCTCGGGACGAGGCGCGGGGTCAGAAGTTGATCGAGGCGCTCAGGCGTGCGCTCAGCGGTGCGCCCTGGAACAGGTAGTCGTCGCCCAGGTACTCGCCGACGTCACGCCAGTAGCGCTTGTCGAACAGGTTGTCCACGGTCAGGCGGAACACCGTGTCGTAGCCATCGATACGGGTGCTGTAGCGGCTGCCGATGTTGAAGATTGCGTAGCTGCCGGCGCTGACGTTGCCCGTGCGGTCGGCGTACTTGCTGGCGCTGTATTGCATCCCGCCCAGCAGGGCCAGGCCGTCGAGCCAGGGCAGGGCGTAGTCGCCCTGGAGGCTGGCCCGCAGGCGCGGCACGTTGAGGGCCTGATGGCCTTCGTAGGCCGGGGTGCCGGTGCCTTCGACCCGCGCGCGAATCGCCGCGACGCTGGCGGCGATCTGCAAGCGCTGGGTGGCCCAGCCATTGGCCGAGAGTTCCAGACCGGTGTTCTTTTGCTGGCCTTGCTGGATATAGGTGAACTGGCCATCGCCGTCCGGGCGCGCGTACTGGTAGGCCTGGCGCATCTGGAACAACGCGGCGGTGAAGCTCATGCGCTGCCAGTCGTACTTGACCCCGGTCTCGATCTGCCGCGATACGGTGGGGGCCAGGGTGGTGCCGCTATTGCGTGTGGAAAAAGGCGCCTGCCCACCCAGGGACAGACCTTTGCCGTACTGGGTGTAGAGCGACAGGTTGGCCACCGGCTTGTAGATCAGCGCCGCCTGGGGCAGGAACATGTAGCGCTGGGTATGGCGTTCACGCGCGCCATTGGTGTCGAAGCTTTCTTCATCCAGGCGCACTTCACGCCCACCCAGAACGGTCTGCCATTGCTCGTTGAAACTGATGCGGTCGCTGAAGAACAGGCCGTACTGGCGACTGTCCAGGCGTTTGTGGGAGTCGTTGAGGGCCCCAGCGTAGCGGCGGAGGGTATCGGGTTCGCTATTGATATTGCCGCTGTCGAACGATTCATTGATAGGTTCACGTCGATCTACCACTCGGCGGAACGCGCTGGTGCCCAGGCTCAGCTCATGCCCCAGTCCTCCTGCATCGAAACGACCATTGAGCACTGCCTGGATTTCATCGTTGCGACGGGTGTCGTCGGGGCTACGGAAATCGTAGATATCGTAGTTGCCTTCCGGGCTGAAAAAATTAGGCACTGCGATATCAGAGCAACTGGTGGATTTGTAGCACCCCCACGCAAACGAGCTGTAGTCATCGATCACCACCCGGCTACGCGAGGCGCTCAAGTTGCCTTTCCAGTCGTCGTTGAAGCGGTACTCGAAGTTGCCGCTGATGTTCAGCGATTCGTTGGTCACCGGTTTCGAGCCGCTCTGGTGGGCCAGCAGCTTCTTCGGCGAGGCGTGGTGCGGCAGCGCCGACCCGCCCAGCAGCTGGTAGCCAGGGGCCGAGCGCTGCTCCTTGTTCTGGTATTCGATGTCCAGTTGCAGCAGGGCATTGGGGCTGATGTTCCAGTCGAAGGCCAGGGAGGCGAAATCCCGTTGGCCGTTGGCGTGTTCGACATAGGAATGCAGGTCTTCGTGGGCCAGGTTGGCCCGCAGGCCGAACTGCTGCTCGCTGCCGAACCAGCCGCCGACATCGGTGGCCAGGTAACCGCTGCCGCGATCGTCGGTGGAGACGGTGACCGAGCGAATATCCGTGGGGCGTTTGGTCACGTAGTTGATCAGTCCGCCGGGTTCGCTGACGCCGCTCTGCAGGCCGGACAGGCCCTTGAGCAACTCCACCCGCTGCTTGTTTTCCAGGGCCACGTTCTGCTCGCCAGTGATGGTGCGGCCGTTGATCTTGTAGCTGCTGGCGGCATTCAGGGCAAAGCCACGGACCTCGAAGTTCTCGTAGTAGCCCACCGGCGCGTAGCTCTGGCCTACCGAGGCATCGTTACGCAGGACTTCGCTGAGCAGCCGTGCCTGCTGGTCCTTGATCATGTCCTCGTTGATCACGCTGATGGATGCCGGAGTGTCCAGCAGCGGCGCTTCGTCGAAGCTGCCCACCGAGGCACTGTCGCTGCGGTAGCCGTAGGCCTGGGTAGCGCTGACAGTCTGGGTCGGTAGTTCGGTGGCAGCACCTGCAGCGCTGGTGCTGGCGGCCAGCAACAGGCCGAGGGTCAGGCGATTGAGGGTGTGCCCGGCGGTGCGCGCTGGCGCTGGGGCGGTCGGGTGGGTGCGGTTCATGGGCGTTCCTTGAGGGCCAGCCTGTTCCGTGGCAGGCGCCAGGGCATTCCTGGAGCTGGTGTTCGGTGAGCTGTGCGGGCAGGGGAAACCGCAGGCTGGCGAGTCGGTATGGGCGACGATCGGTGCGCGGTTTTCGGGCTGGCGCCATCATACAAGGTGCGGCGATGGGGTAAAGGCGGAAGAGGCGATGAAGCAGGACGACAGAGCGGTGGTTGTCACCGACGAGGGTGGGGGTCAGCGCTTGGACTCCTCGCTGGCCTTCTGCAGGGTTTCGATCTGTCTTTCCAGGAACTCGACCCGGCGCAGCAGCAGGGCCACCAGCTTGTCGTCTATGTTGCGGGCATCGTCGTTGGCCAGGGACTTCTCCAGGCGGTCGACGATTTCGTGGTTCATGCTGCGGTTTTCCTGCCTGGCGACGCGCTTGACCTGCGCATGCAAGTCATCGGGAAGACGGACGATGAATTTCTGGACCTGTGCGCGCATAGCGTATTTCCGAGCGGTTAAAAAATCGCATCATAAAAAGGCCATGAGCGGGGTGGCTTCAGGAAAATTCTGAAAGAAGTGCTGATTGTGCTGGGCAAGCAGTAGGCAATCATCGAGCCCCAACACCGGAGCTGGTTCTGACCACCTGCCTAGCGTTCAGGTACATATCGCAGCCCGATCAGTTCCCAATCGTTCCAGGTGGGTTCTATGTCCGGTCTCCAGAGGACCGGGATCCTTCGCAGGAGCTTCAAGGTCTCCTTGCAGTAATAGCCGCCATGGATTCGCCCCTTCGTTTCCACGGCCAAGGGAAAGGCCCCTGGTTCCGGTGGCAAAGGCAGCTTCCATCCGGGTTCGACCCGGGTACGGGCCAGCGCGAAGCGTTGCTCCACCAAAGCCTGGAGGGTCGATGGCAGGTACTGATAGGCGCAAGTCTGTTGCCTGGACAGGGACAGCTGGGTGAACTGCTTGAAGGTCACATAGCCCTTGTGGCCGGCTAGCGTCTCCAGGTCCTGCCTCGATAACACGTGGAACCGGGTGTCATCGAAGACAATCGCTCCCTGTTCTTCCCGTAGCGGCTGTGGCAGTTCGGCGAGGATGTAGTAGTGAGCCTGGAACGCCTTGCGCACCAGGTTCCTGTCCTGCAACAGGTTCCAACAAGCGGTCTGCTCGAGGCGCCAGCTCTGCGGTGAGGCAGTGCTTTTGATTTCTATGGTCAGGCCCCAGGTAAGCTGCAGATCGAATACGTCGCCCTGGTGCTGCTGCTCGAAACTTTTCCTCAGACTTTTGCGCAGGTGATCCGGGTAAGGATTTTGCCAGGTGAAGTGTTCTACCAGGCACCCCGCGATCTGTTCGGCATGGTCAATCAAGTGCTGGCATAGCAGGTATTCGATCAGGAGTCCGCGCAGAAAGGGTGTCTGCAGGTTGGAGAAAGCCCAGGACCAAAATCCAGCGGCGTTGCGCTGGGTATCGATCCGATCGAATTTGAATTGGCTGTTCGAGGTCAGGCTCGGCACTGGCGGCAAGTCCTTTTGCTGGGGTGATGGTTCAGGCGCGTGTCTTGTACCAGCTTTGCATTCTGGGGCAATAGCCGGACAGCGAGTACCTGACGAAACACCGGTAGCGGCTTGCGCAAAACCCTTGCAGCGTCCCAACCAGCCGAAGATCGTCGAGTACCTGTTGGCTCCTGCCACCACCGATCCGCTGCTGCCGGAACCCACGGGCGCCGACCTGTGCCATCGGCCTTCGTTCTGGTTCCGCCTGAAGATGTCCGGCTTCGCCCTGGGCTTGGCGGTGTTGGTTGGCCTGGCGACCTATGGGGCCTGGTGGGGCTTCAGCCATGACCATGAAGGCCTGGTGATCCTCGGGATCCTGGTGTTGTACTTCGTGCTGGATACGGTCTGAGCCGGCGGCCCGGACCGGCCCTCGTGGGGCCGGCCGGGCTATGTAGCGGCCGGCTCAGCGCCGATCCAGCCACACGGTCTGGGCGTTGCAGAATTCACGCACGCCAAAGTGCGAGAGCTCACGGCCGAAGCCGCTTTTCTTCACGCCGCCGAAAGTCACCCGCGGGTCGCTGGCGCTATAGCCGTTGATGAACACACCACCGGTTTCCAGTTCGTCGGTCATTTGCCGGGCGCGCTCCAGGTCGGCGGTGAACAGGGTTGCGGTCAGGCCGAACTCGCTGTCGTTGGCCAGTTCCAGGGCGTGTTGGGCGTCGCGAGCGGTGATGATCGAGGCCACCGGACCGAACAGCTCCTCTTTGAACGAGGTCATCTGGTCGGTAACGCCGGCCAGCACCGTGGGCGGGTAATAGTTGCCCGCGCCCGCGGGCTTGACGCCGCCCAGCAACAGGCTGGCACCTTCGGCCAGGGTCGCCTCGACCTGCTGGTGCAGTTCGTCGCGCAGGTCGAAGCGGGCCATGGGGCCGATATAGGTGTCGTTGGCCAGTGGGTCGCCCATCACCAGGGTGCGGGTGGCTTCGACGAAACGCCGGGTGAATTCCTCCACCACGCCTTGCTCGACGATCAGGCGCTTGGCGGCGGCGCAGACCTGCCCGGTGTTCTGGTAGCGGCCGACTACCGCGGCCTTGACCGCTTCGTCCAGGTCGGCGTCGTCGAGCACGATGAAGGGGTCGGAGCCGCCCAGTTCCAGCACGCATTTCTTCAGTGCGGCACCGGCCTGGGCACCAATGGCGATGCCGGCGCGCACGCTGCCGGTCAGGGTCACGGCGGCGATGCGTGGGTCGGCGATGGCCCGGGACACGCCGTCCGGGGTGACGTTGACCAGCTCGAAGACCCCCTCGGGGAAGCCGGCCTTGTGCATGGCTTCCAGCAGCAGGTAGGCGCTGCCCATGACGTTCGGCGCGTGCTTGAGCACGTAGGTGTTGCCGGCCAGCAGCGCCGGTACTGCGCCGCGCAGTACTTGCCAGATGGGGAAGTTCCACGGCATCACCGCCAGGATCGGCCCCAGCGGTCGGTACTCGATGCGGGCCTTGTGGTGTTCCACCAGGGTCGCTTCCGGGGCCAGCATGGCCGGGCCGTGCTTGGCGTACCACAGGCACAGCTGGGCGCATTTCTCGATTTCGCCCCGGGCCTGGGCCAGGGGCTTGCCCATTTCCTGGGTGATCATGCGGGCCAGGGCTTCGCCGCTGTCGCGCAGGACCTGGGCCAGGGCCACCAGGTAGCCGGCGCGGTTGGCGACGTCCAGGCGCCTCCACTGGCCGAAACCGTGGCGGGCCCGCTCCAGGGCGGCGTCCAGGGCGACATCCGACTGATAGGGATAGGCGCCGATCCGCTCGCCGGTGGCGGGGTTGATCGACAGGGCATGGGTATGGCTGGAAACAGAAGTCATGGCACCGTCCTGCAAGGTGGGAATGGCAGCAGGTTACGGGGCTGGTTCTTTGCTGAAAACTGAATAATATTGAGCAAGTCGTTCACGATTGGAGAATGCAGTGGATCTGGTCCAGCTAGAGATTTTCAAGGCTGTTGCCGAGCAAGGCAGCATCAGCGCCGCGGCGCAGTTGATCCATCGAGTGCCGTCGAACCTGACCACGCGCATCAAGCAGCTGGAGCAGGACTTGGGCGTGGAGCTGTTCATCCGCGAGAAGAGCCGCATGCGCTTGTCGCCCGCCGGCTGGAACTTCCTCGACTATGCCCGGCGCATCCTCGACCTGGTGGCCGAGGCGCGCCTGACCGTGGCTGGCGAAGAGCCCCAGGGGCCCTTTGCCCTGGGCTCCCTGGAAAGTACCGCGGCGGTGCGCATCCCGGCGTTGCTGGCGGCCTACAACCAGCAATACGCCAAGGTCGAGCTGGACCTGTCCACCGGCCCCTCGGGGACCATGCTCGAAGGTGTGTTGTCCGGCCGATTGGTGGCGGCGTTCGTCGATGGCCCGTTGCGCCATCCGACCCTGGAAGGGCTGCCGGTGTTCGAGGAGGAAATGGTCCTGATCGCGCCCCTGGGCCATGCCCCCATCACCCGGGCACGTGAGGTCAACGGTGAAAGCATCTACGCCTTTCGCGCCAACTGCTCCTATCGCCACCATTTCGAAAGCTGGTTCACCCAGGACGCCGCGGTGCCGGGCAAGATCCACGAGATGGAGTCCTACCACGGCATGCTGGCGTGCGTCAGCGCCGGCGCCGGGTTGGCGCTGATGCCGCGCAGCATGTTGGAAAGCATGCCCGGGGCAGCCACGGTCAGCGTCTGGCCCTTGTCTGCGCGCTTTCGCTACCTGCAGACCTGGCTGGTCTGGCGGCGCGGCACGGTGTCCCAGAGCTTGAGCAGTTTTGTGAAGTTGCTGGAGGAGCGGGGGGCCGTGCTGGCTGAGGGATGAATGGGGCTGCCCGGCCATCGCTCGATGGCTGCGTCGGTGCGATTTGTGTAGGCTCGCGGCCTTTGCCTCGCATCTGGAGATGAGTCATGACCGATCAGCTTTGC
The DNA here is from genome assembly GCF_058781435.1 of Pseudomonas sp. FW507-12TSA. NCBI lineage: Bacteria > Pseudomonadati > Pseudomonadota > Gammaproteobacteria > Pseudomonadales > Pseudomonadaceae > Pseudomonas > Pseudomonas sp. FW507-12TSA. Next base: position 11,944 of record NZ_JBYSWT010000012.1, on the reverse strand, counting down.
CTTGTGTTCGTGCCGGCGTTGGTGGCGGTGTTGCTCAATGCCGAGACCACCAAGGGCACGCCCCTGACCGAAGCCGAAGTGCTGGAGATTCGTGACAGCGCCGCCTGCATCGCGGTGCCGGTGGAGGTGGCACTGAGCATGGAAAACGAGCGGGGCTATCGCGATCTGGTGGCCGAGGACTGCTGGGCGCAATGGCAGCAGTATCGGCGCGAAAGCCGAGCCTGAGAGGCCGTCTCGGCGCGCCAGCGGTGGGTTTTCGGGAGCGCCGGGCAGTGGCTGGGAGCGGTTTCTCAGCGCCTGCTCAAGGCCAGGCGCGCCGCGAATAGCACGAAGATCATGCCGGTGGTGCGATCCATCCACTGAATCACCTTTTCCCGTCGCAGCACCCCGCTCAGGGAGCGAGTGGCGCCAATCAGCAGCAGTGACCAGATCAGCCCGAGCATCACATGGATGCTCACCAGGGCGAAGGTCCAGGCCACCAGTGGCTGCCCGTGGGGAATGAACTGCGGCAGAAAGGACACATAGAAAATCCCCACCTTGGGATTGAGCACATTGCCCAGCATGCCCTTGAGAAACCAGTTGGCACCGGGCTTGGCGTCGGTGCCTGCGGGGGCAAAGGTGCGGCGCGGACGCAGCAGCATGTGCACCCCGAGCCAGGCCAGGTAGGCGGCGCCGCAGTACTTGAGCAGGTTGAAGGCCAGCTCCGACACCGCGATCAGGGCCCCCAGGCCGAACGCCACCGCGGCGCCCCACAACAGGCAGCCGGCATTGATCCCCAACGCTGCGCGCAGCGCCTGGCGCTTGCCCTCCACCGTGGCGGTGCGCAGTACCAGGGCGGTATCCAGCCCTGGGGTCAGGGTCAGCAGGGTGGCGGCCAGGGTGAAGGCCAGGAGGTTGTCGGCGACGGTCATGGGCATGGGCTCTGCAAGTGGTATTGGGGCCCACCTTGGCAGGCGGGCAGGGCAGATCGGGCAATCTCAGGCCCGCTGGAAGGCCGAGATCCGCAAGGTCTTGATCAACAGCTGCTGCAAGTGGTCGACAGGCCTGGAGCCTTTGCTGGCACGGCTGCGATACACCGCCACCTGCATCGGTTCCAGCGGGCCCAAGCCCTCCTGTTCGCCGAGTATCTGTAAATGTTCCGGGACACTGCAACGGGTCAGGGCCGCCACCGCCAGGCCGCTCTCCACCGCGGCGATCTGCCCGGCCAGGCTGGAACTGTTGTAGACCACCCGGTACTCGCGGCCCTGCAGGGCCAGTGAGTTGATCGCACTGCGCCTGGCCAGGCTGACGCTTTCGTACACGGCGATCGGCAGCGGATCGCGGCGCCAGATATCGAACTGCGGCGAGCCGACCCAGACCATGGGTTCATGGAACAGCAGGGTGCCGCGTCGCGAGTGATCGCGGGAGATCAGCGCCAGGTCGAGCTCGCCTTGCTCCACCCGGGGGATCAGCGATGTCGACTGCTCGCAGTCCAGCTCGATTTCCACCGCTCCGTGGCGCGGGGCGAAGCGCTTGAGCGCCGGGGTCAGGTATTTGGCCGCGTAGTCGTCCGGCACCCCGAGGCGCACCCGCCCCGCCAGCTCAGCACCGTGGAAGGCCGATTGCGCATCGGCATGCAGGTCGAGCAGGCGCCGGGCGTAACCCAGCAGCACCTGGCCATCGGCGGTCAGTTGCAGGTGCCGGGCATCGCGCAGCAGCAACTGGCGGCCGACCGCGGCTTCGAGTTTTTTCAACTGCATGCTGATGGCCGATTGCGAGCGATGAACCTGTGGCGCGGCACCGGACAACGACCCGTTATCCACCACCGCGACAAAGCACTTGAGCCAGTCGAGCTGCAGATCCTGTTGTTTCATGGGGCGACTCTCGTATTCGAGAAGCGAATGCTATGCAGGCGAATTATGCGCTTTTCGCTGCATTACGTCTGGTAGATAGTGCCTGCCTGTCCGTTGCGCGGGCCTCGCGCCGCGCCTGTCGAACCCTGCGTGCACCCGACTGCGGTGCCGCCAGCCAAAGGAAGCCTGATTGTGCTGAGCATCGATAAAGCCGCCCCCGCGCTGCAGTTCCATGAGGTGCTGGATGGCTTCAGGCGCCTGCTACCCATTTCCCTGTTCGTGATGATCTTCGGTGCCGCCTTCGGCCTGGCAGCGGTGCAGGCGGGCCTGGATCGCTCAACCATAGTGCTGATGAGCACCCTGGTGTTCGCCGGGGCGGCGCAGTTCGCGGTACTCGACCTGTGGGGAGCCCAGGTGCCGCTGCTGCCCCTGGTGGCGACGGTCTTCGCCATCAACGCTCGGCACCTGCTGATGGGCGCGACCCTGTATCCCTGGCTCAAGGAGCTGCCGCGCGGCCAGCGCTATGGGGTGATGCTGGTGGTCTCCGATGCCAACTGGGCCATGTCGATGCAGGCCTTCGATGCCGGCAAGCCGGGATTGGGCCTGTTGTTCGGGGGCGGTCTCGCGCTGTGGTCGACCTGGGTCGCTGGCAGTTGGCTGGGCCTGTACCTGGGCAGTTCGCTGCACGACCCGGTGAGTCTGGGCCTGGACATGGTAATGGGCTGCTTCCTGCTGGCCATGGTGATCGGCGGCCAGAAGAGCCTGCGCCTGCTGGTCATCTGGAGTGTCGCCGCCGGTTCAGCGCTGTTGGCCTACCGCTACCTGCCGGAGAACACCCATGTGGTGGCCGGAGCCTTGTGCGGGGGTATCGTCGGAGCGTTATGGATGGAGCAGCAGCATGCACATTGAAACCAGCGGTTCGGGCCTGTTGCTCATTGTGTCGATCATGGCCGTGGTGACCCTGGCCACACGCTGGGGCGGCGTACTGGTGATGTCCTGCGTGCCGATCAACCAGCGAGTGCGCCAGTTCATCGGGGCCATGTCCGGCTCGGTCCTGGTGGCGGTCCTGGCCCCGCTGGCGGTCACCGGCGACAGCGGCGCGCGGCTGGCCTTGCTGACCACCGCGGTGATCATGCTGCTGTTGAACAAACCCCTGCCGGCGATTGCCGCCGGCATAGTCGCCGCAGGATTGCTGCGGGCATTGTGAGGGCGCTGGTGCTGCTCAGGCCTTGCAGCGGACCAGCGCCAGATAGACCCCTGCGCCCTTGCCGGGCTCGATGTAATGGGCGCCCTCCAGGTCAGTCACCAAGGTCGGGGCAATGGCCAGCTCCAGTTCCGGAGCTCCCTGATACCACTCGTCACGATCATCCAGGCCGTGCCTGAACGCTTCCAGAAAGGCCGCCAGGTCGGCGAACTTGCCGTAGCTGTAGCCGCCTTGCTGGTCCCTGTAGAACTTCGAGTACGTCAACATCACGATTCCCCAGCGCTCGATGGGTTCGTGGGGCGAGGTGCGGGGGATCTGCTTGACCAGGTCCCTGCGGATCTCCCAGATCTTGTCATAGGCGTTCTTGTTGTTGTGCACCACCTTGAACTCGATGGCAGTGCTGGGGTGCTTGCCGTAGCTGTCCTCGATCCAGATATCCACCTTGCGCCGCTCGGCGGCGATCAGCCAGCGGGGAACATTGCTACGTTCATCGAGCAGGCCGCCAAGGCCGAATGTATCGCGGTTGATGTCCAGCAAAGCCGCCGACTCCAGGCTCAACCACAGTTCCGGGGCAGCGCTGACCACGATGGACTTGAGGATGCGCTGGCGTTCTTCCTGCTGCAGGTGTTCGAGCAAGCGATTGGTGAAAGCGCGAACAAAGGACATGGTGATCTCCCTATCGAATGTATGAGGTGGGTGTTGCGGCCGGGGTTCAGAGGGGACCGCGAGGTGCGGGGATGCCCAGTTGCAGTTGCCGGGCTTCGATCTGTTTGTCCACGGCGCGCTTGCCACTGAACAACTTGAGGTACTGCACGGTGGGCGGCAGTTGTCCTGCGAGCAACGCCAGCATATCCAGGGCCGGAGTCCTGATCAGGCGCAAATCGCTGACCTGCGAGCTTTCCAGGCCCTTGATCTCACCCAGGGCCTTGAGGTTGGCCAGATGCAGCAGCTGCAGTTGCGGGCAACCTCGCAGATCCAGGCGGCCCAACTGCGCCTGATCCTCGATCTTCAGCACTTGCAGTTGCGGGAAACCGCCCAGGTCCAGTTGACTCAGGCCGCGCACCCGCAGGATATCCAGCTCCCGCAGCTGCTCGTGATGCAGTTCCGGCATGGTTTCGCGGCTGCCGAAACTAACCGACAGGCTATGCAGGCCAGCCATGCCGGCCACCATGCCAAGGGGCGTCTTGGCCGACATGCGATGCAGGCTCAGGCTGTGGATGCCCGGGCACTGGCCCAGGACATCCAGGTTGTGGTCCTGCACGCTGATGGACAGCCGGTGCAGCTCACGCATCTGGCCAATGGGCGCCAGATCCAGGGCCGGGCCTTTGTCCAGGGAGATCCGCAGGGTTTGCAGGTGCCTGAGATTGGGCAGGGCCAGCAGGCCGGGCAGATCGGCGCTGATCACTTGCAGCTCGAAGTGTCGCAGCCTGGACAGGCTGGCGATGGCCTCGAAATGCTCCAGGGTATCGAGGCAGTCCAGGCTCAGGGCGTGGACGTTGGGCAAGGCCAGCAGGGTCCGGCTATCGAAGGCGCTGCCCGGGTGGTGGCTGTAGAAACGAACCATCAGCCGCTCGCCATAGCGGGCGCAAAGCGCATCGAGCCGGGCAAGCAGTTCGCGATCGTATTGCTGGAGGCTGGCGAACTGGACGATGAGCCGGGCCTGGGGGCTGGCATCCAGGTGGGTAGAGACCTGCAAGTCCAGGTCGGCCTGGCTGGGGGCTTGAATACGATGGGAAAACATCAACGGTCCTTGATGATTGGCGCGCAGCATCATGCCATCGATGGGGGGCTTGGGGTATCGCGCTCGAGCAATTGGCGAGGGCTGCGCCCCGGGGGGCGCGGCCTCTGGCTCGGTTGCGGCTACAAGGCCGGTGCCTGGCAGCTCATGGGTCGACCTGGCCCATCAGCTCGCTCACCGATTCCGGGCGCTTGGCGTAGCGCTGGGCCAATACCGCACAAACCATCAGCTGGATCTGGTGGAACAGCATCAACGGCAGGATCAGCACACCCATGGTGCTGCCGGCGAACAGCACCTGGGCCATGGGTACGCCGGTGGCCAGGCTCTTCTTCGAGCCGCAGAACAAGATGGTGATGCGATCTTCCTGGTCGAAGCCCAGCAGCTTGCCCAGGAAGCTGGAGGCCAGCAGCACCAGGCCCAGGAGGATGCAGCAGGCCACCACCAGGCCGGCCAGGTCCCACAGCGGGATCTGCTGCCAGATGCCTTCGTTCACCGCCTCGCTGAAGGCGCCGTAGACCACCAGCAGGATCGAGCCCTGGTCGACGAACTTCAGCCAGTCCTTGTTGCGCCCGACCCAGGCGCCGATCCAGCGCCGGGCGATCTGCCCGGCAATGAACGGCAGCAACAGTTGCACGCTGATCTTGACGATCGCGTCCAGGGTCGAGCCGCTGTCACCGTGGACGTTGAGCAGCAGGGTCACCAGCAGCGGTGTGAGGAAGATCCCGAACAGGCTCGAGGCCGCGGCGCTGCAGATGGCCGCCGGGATATTGCCCCGGGCCAGGGACGTGAAGGCGATCGCCGACTGCACCGTGGCCGGCAGCGCACAGAGGTAGAGCATGCCCAGGTACAGGTCCTTGCCCACCATGGGCGAGAGCAGCGGCTTGAGCGCCAGGCCCAGCAGCGGGAACAGCACGAAGGTCAGGCCGAAGACCAGCAAGTGCAGCCGCCAGTGGCCAGCCCCGGCGATGATCGCCTCGCGTGAGAGCTTGGCGCCGTGGAGGAAGAACAGCAGGCCGATGGCGAGGTTGGTCAGCCAGGCGAAGCCCGTGGCCACCTGGCCGCTGGCGGGCAGGAAGCTGGCCAGCAGGACGACGCCGATCAGGGTCAGGGTGAAGTTGTCGGGTAACAGGCGGGAGCGGGACATGAGCAGGATCATCCGGGGGGTTGCCAAGAGCGATGGGGCGACTCTAACGTGCCTGTCATCTACCGACTAACGCCAAAGAGCCAGTTAATGCCGCCTAAAGGACATGAAAAGATCGTCAGGCGCAGTATTCCCGGTCTTCCCAGCTTGCCGCGACCGGTGTACGGACGTACTGAATCCTTGCCCAACCGGGCCCTGACCCGGCGTCACAGCCATCCCTGGGTGCAGTTGTCCTATGCCATCGCCGGGGTGCTGGAGATCCAGACCAGCGCTGGGCGCTTCATCGCGCCGCCACAACGGGCGGTGTGGATTCCCGCTGGAGTACCGCACCGGGTGTTCAGTTCGCCGCGTACCGAAATGCGCAGCCTGTACCTGGATTGCAGCGTCACCGCCTGGGCCGATACCGACAACTGCCAGGTACTGGCGGTCAGCGACCTGTTGCGCGAGCTGATCCGCGCCTTCAGCGAGCTGCCGGTGGAGTACGTGCAGGACAGCGCCGACGGTCGCCTGGCCCAGGTGCTGCTGGACCAGCTGGCCGCCGCGCCGCAACTGGACCTGATGCTGCCGCTGCCCCATGACGTGCGCTTGCGTTCGATCTACCGCAGCCTGCAGGCCCGTCCCGAACAGCAGACCACCCTGGGCCAGTGGGGGCAGAAACTCGGCGTCACCGAGAAGACCCTCAGCCGCTTGTTCCTCAAGGACACCGGGTTGACCTTCCGAGCCTGGCGCCAGCGCCTGCGCCTGCTGGGCGCTTTGACGCCGCTGGAGCAGGGCGAGCGGGTCACCGACGTGGCGTTGGCGTGTGGCTACGATTCCACCTCGGCCTTCATCGCCGCCTTCCGTCAACAGTTCGATGCGACCCCAGGCGAATTCTTTGGCTGAACCAGCAACCGCGCCATCGCCCGGCGACTCGGCACGAGCCTGCGGCAGCGGCTACCCCCGGGCAGTATCCGGTGGCTCATTCACTGTTCGCGATAGCGCCCCGGGGTCATGCCGAACCAGCGGATGCAGGCCTTGTGGAAACTGCTCTGGTCGCGAAACCCCAGCAATGCGCCGATGTACTTCACGCTGCGCATGGAATTGCGCAGGAAGCTGTGGGCCAGCATCAACCGGGCTTCGTCTTGCAGCGCCGAGAAATGCACGTCTTCGTGGCCCAGGCGGCGCTGCAGGCCACGGGCGCTGACGCCGACCATCTCGGCGATGTGCGGCAGGTCGCTGGGCGCGCCACGGGCCAGGCATTCGGAAAGGGCCCGACGCACCCTTGCGGTCATCGAACCGCTGAGCAGCACGTTGAGCCGGGTGCGGGCGTATTCGGTGTGCAGCACGTCCAGGGCCGGGTCGGCGCTGGGTAGCTCGATGGCGCAGTCCTGGCTGCTGAAGGTCAGGCTGTTGTGCGGGGCGCAGAACTGCAGGTTGTCCCCCAGCAGGCGGCGCAGGGCGCGGGTATCCGCAGGCTCGGCGTAGGTGAAGGCCGCCGCCAGGGGGCGTGGCTTGTGCTGGGGCAGCAACCAGTGCAGCAGGCCCAGGGTCTGGGCTGCCCCGGCATCGATCACTGCCCGGGGGATCGACGAAGGCTCGGCGGTGACGTCGAAGCCGATCAATTGCATGGCCTGCGGCTTGCGTTCCAGGCACATGCAGAAACCGTTGCTGATCAGCGCGTGGTAGTCCACCAGGCGTTGCAGCGCCGTGCCCAGGGTCGCGCAGGACATCACCGCATACCCCAGCGCCTTGAGATTGGCCGGGTGGGCCTTGTCGTAGGCCAGCAGGCCCAGGTCCGGGTTGCCGGTACGGCGACAGGCCTCGCCCATCATCTGGTAGACCAGTTCCAGCCTGACGCCCTTGGGGTTCTCATCAACGTCCTGGGGGCTGCTGCCGAACTGCCTGAGCAGGGCGTCGACATTGGCGCCGCCCTCTCTCATGACATCGGCGAGCACCCGAAAGCTGGCGCTGGTCATTCTGTGCATAGGTCTTCCTGGACTGGTGGCTAAACGATGCCGATGCGGCCTCGGGCATGATTGCAATAAACAAAAGGCCGCAGACGATTAAGCAGGGAGGCAGGTTTCCGAGGACAAGCGAAAGGTGTCCGGGAACACTTCCTCCGGGCCTGAGTGAGGGTCGATCATGCTCGGGCAGGGACCCTTGGGTGACCGCGGCAAGCGCTTTGCCGCGCCACTCTTGCCAGGGTGTGCCGTTGCCTTGTCGAGGGATCTGTCATGCACAGCAGCAAAGAGTTTTATCGCGAACTGGCCGAAGGGCGCCTGATGCTGGCGTTCCAGCCGGTGGTCTGGCTGCCGGACCACAATCGGGTGCTGTATTACGAAGGGCTGCTGCGCCATGGCGCTGCCCAGGGTGGCGAGGCCTATCCCCTGGCGCTGCTGGAGGCGCAGCCGCTGATGCGTGAGCTGGACCGGGCCGTGGTACTCGCGGTGATCGATTGCCTGCGCCGGGACGAGCGCCTGCGCCTGGGCTGCAACATCTCGGCCCGCAGCGCCATCATCGACTCGTTCTGGTTCGCCATCCTCGACCTGCTGCGCGAGGCGCCGTCGCTGGCTTCGCGGCTGGTGATCGAGATCACCGAGAGCGCCACGCCCCCGAGCATCGAGGCAGCCAGTGAATTCGTCCTGTGCCTGCGCGGGCTGGGCTGCCGAGTGGCCATCGACGACTTTGGCGCGGGCCTGGGTACCCTGGAGTTCATCCGCCAGACCCGGCCGGATATCGTCAAGATCGACAAGGGTTATATCCAGCGTGCCCGCAGCGAGGCCAACAGCGTGCAGACCCTTGGGCATCTGGTGCAGTTGTGCAAGACCCTGGCTCCGTGCGTGATCGTCGAGGGCGTGGAAAGCGCTGCCGACCAGAGCCTGGCCAGCGCCTGCGGTGGCGAGTGGGGGCAGGGCTACCTGTTTGGCCGGCCCCAGGTGGAGCGCCTGGGGCGTGCCTGTCGGTTGCAACGGGCCATGCCTGAACTGTATGTGCCGGACCAGGCCTGATCCGCTTTCGCCTCGTCACGCCAGCCAAGCCGCTGAGGACGCGCCAAGGCCGCTGCTCAGGCCAGCGGCACGCAGCGCTGGCCAACGTCCAGGAAGGGCTCGCCCAGGGGTGGGGAATCTTCAAGGTTCGGGTGTTTGCTGGACGAATTCATGTTGCGCTTGGGGCGCTCCGGCTGCACGGCGTCATAGGGCAGCAACAGGGTGTCGAGCAAGGCGTCTGCCGGCAGGGTGGCGACGATTGCGATCGGGCAGACCACCATGACCCAGCAGCCGCCGGTGAGCATGCGGCCGTAGCCATCCATGTCGTAGCCGGTGAGTACCTGGGCGCTGGTCCGGGTGCTGCGGTAGTAGCGATCGTCGCGCCAGTCCAGGCTGCCGCCGCGGGCCATGTAGGTGCCGCAGCCGGACAGCAGCAGGGTATTGAGCAACAACAGGGAGCTGAGGATTCGGATGATAGTGAGTCCACAAGGGGCTTGAGGGAAAGCTGGAACAGGGTCAGTCGTTCAGCGCGTCGTAGGGCAACAGGGCGGTGTCGGCCACCAGGTCCACCGGCAGGCTGACGATGGCGACCACCGGGCAGACGATGCTCATCCAGCAGAACAGCGTGGTGTAGCCGTCGTAGCCAGTGGCGCCGCGCATGGTCAGCAGCTCGACGTTGGCCTGGGTGCCCTTGTAGTAGTCGTAGCCGCTATGGGCATCGGGGGTGCGGGCGATGAGGGTGCCACAACCGGTCAATGCCAGCAGGGCGAACACGAGCGCGGGTTTGAAGAGTTCGATGGCGCCATTCCTTAGCCGGGGATTTTTTGCGCGCGCATGGTCGCAGAAGCCCGCTGCGGGCGCTAGATTGGGCGCGGATAAATCATCGCCCCCAGGAGTTTCCATGCCGCAGCCCCGTACCCTTGACCTGCTGTTCGCCGAAGAGCCACTGACCTGGGGGCTGCGTGGCGACCCGTATCTGTGGCGGGCGATGGCGGTAGAGCTGGGCCGCACCCCCTGGCCCGACAGCCTGGAGCACCTGGACCTCGTCCTCGCCCAGGCCTTCGAGCGACTGACCGGCAGGGGCCTGGATGCCCAGGAGCATTTCTTCGTCGAGGCCTTCGCCCATGGCGGCATGTCCAGCGGGGGGATTTCCCCGCAGTTCTGGCGCGAAAAGGGCTTGCCGCGGCTACGCCAACGCTGGGCTGCTGCCTGATCAGCTCGCTGCGGGAATCAGCATCAGCAGGTCGGTGGCGCCCACATCCACCCCGGCCTGGGTCAGCAGGGTGGTGGCCTGGCCACGGTGGTGGGTCTGGTGATTGAAAAAATGCACCAGCAAGGCGTGGAAGTTGCGTTCCGCGGCGATGCCCCGGGTGTTGCTGTAGGGCAGGTCGTGATCCAGGTCGGCCTCCACCAGGGACTGGCTGAAGTCGAGGATGAGCTGGTCCAGCCACTGGCGTTGCTGCCAGAGCGCGCGGATATCCGGATACAGCAGGCTCTTGAGGTCTTGCGGGGTCGCCACCTGCTGCAGTGGCGCCAGGGCCGGATGCTGGCCTGGGTGCCGGGCAAAGCGCTTGAGCCAGATGGTATCGCCAGCCAGCAGGTGATTGAGGGTACCGAGGATCGAGCCGAAGAAGGCTTGCCGGTCCAGGACGAGTTGTTCGTCGGCAAGGCCCATGGCGGCCTGGTACAGGTTGGCATTCATCCACTGGTTGTAGCGGGCCATCAGGCCCAGGTGTTCGATACGGTTCATGGCCGCTCCTTGTTTTCATCAGGCACGGGACAGCTTGGCAAGGCTGCCGGCCCTGAGGCAAGGATTGGCGCCCGGGGTGTTAAAGTCCGCACCTTCGCAGGGTATTACAAGTGGTGGAAAAGGATGGTCGAACTGTTCCAGCGACATGGACGGATCTTCTGGCTGGCATTGCTGTTGGCTTGCTTGCCGTCGACGGTGTTCGCCGAACCTGGCGTTCCGGGCCTGGTAAAGGTGGCCCTGGACCGCCGGGTCATCGATCTTGCGGCTACCCTGGATGCCGCGACCCAGCAGCGCCTGGAGCGCAAGCTGGCTGCCCTGGAGCAGCGCCGGGGAGCACAGGTCGCGCTGATGCTGGTGCCCAATCTCGGCCAGCAGAGCATCGAGGCCCTGGGCAACCAGCTGTTCCGTGCCTGGAAGCTGGGGCGCAAGGGGCAGGACGACGGCATCTTGCTGTTGGTGGCCAAGAACGATCGCCAGGTGCGCATCGAGGTCGGGTATGGCCTGGAGGGGCAGGTCACTGACTTGCTGGCCGGGCAGATCATCGCCCGCGACCTGGTCCCGGCCTTCGCCCGGGGCGACTTTGCCGGCGGGATCGAGCGCGCCCTGGATGACCTGATCGTGCTGGTGGACGGAGGGCAGATGCCGATGGTCGACGACGAGCCGTCCGAGCCCGAACCCTTGAGCATTCCGCCCGAGGCCTACGCGTTGCTGCTGGCGTTCGTCTGTGGCTCGGTAGCCGGGGTGATGCTGGCTGCCGGCTGGGCCTGGCGCCGCGTGCTGGCGGGCCTGGTGTTGCTCACGGCGTTGTTGGTGGGGGCTGCCGGTGGCACGCAATGGCCGGTGCAACTGCTGATGGTGCCGCTGTGCATGTTGGTGGGGGGCGCCACGTTCGCCGGGCTGTGGCAGGCGCGGCGGGTGTTCTACGGTGTACTGGGGCTGTTGTTGTACATCGCGCTGCTGACCGTCGTCAGTCAGTACCTGGGCAGTTCGACCTTCCTCTACGGTCTGGCCTGGCCTGGGGCGGCGCTGCTGGTGATCGGCCTGCACTGGCTGCTCTGCGCCATGATGCATGCCCGCTGGAAGAAGAGCCCCAGGGGCTTTGCCTGGCGCGTGGCGGTGCTGTTGTCGCTGACGTTCTTGCTGGGCTCGACCGTGGGGGCCTGGGAGGCGCTGGAACACTGGTGGAAGGCGCTGCCGTTCGGTTATTTCCTGGGGGTCATGTTGTTCGTCAACGGCCTGAGCGTGCGTTGGAGCAGCGGCTCCGGCAGCAGCGGTGGAGGATCATCTGGCTCGGGAGGGGGATTTTCCGGGGG